>DATCXE010000073.1:0-2775 GCA_036565985.1 Bradyrhizobium sp. | reverse complement strand
GCCGAGCGGCGGTTCTGGAGTCATGATGCTGACCGCCGGGGTCGAGGCCGAACTCGGGAATTCGGCGTTGGTCGGCCTGCCCGTCGGTGCCGACGGCGGCAGCCCCGCGAGCCGCCCCGAGGCAGCCTGCGGCGGCGCGTTCCAGGAAGGCGCATAGCGCGTGACCAGGTTCTCATAGACGCGCTCGTCCATGTTGGCCGCAATCTGGTTCTTGTTGGTCAACGAGCGGAACAGCGGGCATGCCTGTGGCGTGCAGCGGTCGCGCGTCGTCAGCACGTAGGCCATCAATCCATAGCGATCGCGTTCCACGGCGCGGCGCAGCGCCATCAGGTCGGACCCCGCCCCCTTGTTCGCGGTGGCGACATCGCCGAGCGAAATCAGCAGCGTGATCTGGTTGGCCGCGTAGGCCACCGCCGCGGCGGCCGACTCGGCGGAACCGAACAGCGCTTTCTCGCAGGCGCTCAGGACGGCGTCACCTGCGAGGTCGTCGATACAGGAAAGCTGCGGCAATGCCGCACCGGTCGGTGGAACGTAGCGGGCCTCGGTGGGCGTCGCGGTGCGGCCGCCCGCACTTAAGCCCTGGACGACCATGGTCCCGGCGACAGCAATCGAAAGCAATGTAAGCACCGCCAGCATTCCGTTGGCGACGGATCTGTCGGCGCGCAGGACCATGACCAGAACGACGATCCCGAAGAATGCCGCCGCGGCCAGCGTCAGCCACATCGGAAAATTCGGTGAACGCCAGATCTGATCCAGCGTGGAAGGCAAGGCCCAGTTCATGCGCGGTGTCCCTCAACGCAGCATAAGACGCGATCGGCGCAAGACGAATGCGACTCTACGCCATCGCCTTGCGGCAGAAGGTCCCTTGAACGGGGCCATTTGACGGCGTTCGAAGTGGAACCGCGTCGCAGGCCTGCTTGCGCACAGGTACTTCAAGTAATCGCGAGCTGGCTTTCCTTGGCGACCCGTTCAAACGCTTCGGTCGAACTCTTGATCCGGTACTGGCAATCGTCGCCATCGGTCGGGAGCAGCCGGATCACCTCATAGGTGCCGCTTGCGGCCGGACGGGCAACATTGCTGGCAGTAAAATAGACAGTCTCTCCAACGGCGTACTTATGCTTCAACGCCCTCTCCATCACGCAAGAACACCGGCCGTGCTCACGGTCCCGCCAGCTTTCGGCCTATTTGAGAACCCCGCGACAACCTAGCACACCGGCCGGCTCAAAAGCCAGCAGCATCGAGGCATGGCAAACACGCGAATTCTGCATATTTTTCAGGACGATAAACCGGCGTTTTGGCGGTTCCCCGAAATCCGCGTGGCGCTATTGTAATCCCTGTTCCCGGCAGCTTGTCGCAGCCGGCGCCGGTCGGGAACTCACCCTCCCCGGCGCCCCCGATCGGCGGGCGCCTACACCGTCTCGAACCGTTCGATAACGAGCGTCTCGGCAAGGCCGGCGCGGGTCCATTCCTCGAATGCAGGCAGCGACATCATCGCATCGAAATAGTGCCGCGCCTCGCCCGATACCTCGATCGCATAGGTGCGAAAACGGTGCACCACCGGCGCAAACATCGCATCCGCGCCGCCGAAGGCGCCGAACAGGAACGGACCATCCTTGCCGTAGCGGCGATGGCAATCCGCCCAGATCTCCTGAATGCGCGTCACATTGGCGCGCGCGTCGTCCGACAGTTCGACCGCGCCGACCGGCCGATGCAGGTTCATGCCGCACTCGTTGCGCAGCGGCATGAAGCCGGAATGCATCTCGGCTGAAATCGAGCGCGCGTGCGCGCGGCGCGCGGCGTCTTCCGGCCACAGCCTCGCCTGCGGAAATTTCTCGGCGAGATACTCGATGATCGCAAGCGAATCCCACACCGTGACATCGCCATCGATCAGGGCCGGCACCTTGCCGGCGCGCGAATAGCTCAGGATCCGGTCCTTGTCGGCCTTGTCGTCGGTGTAGAGCGGAATGAACACCTCTTCGAAGGCGATGTCGTTGGCGCGAAGCGCCAGCCACGGCCGCATCGACCATGACGAATAGTTCTTGTTGCCGATGACCAGTTTCAACATTTGCAGGCGATATCCGGTTGGGATCGTCATCTTGCCATAGTGCGCCGCGGGCGTTCAACCTGTACACCGCCATCTCCTATCTCGTCGTCGTGGAGTGGCTGATCTACGGCGTCACGCTCGTCGGGCGGGTCGCGTGATCAGGCAGGAACGTACCTTAACCTGATCGCGTCCTCCCCGATCAAATCGCTGGCCACAAGGCGGAGTGGCGGCCGGGGCCGGGCGAAGAATGGCTTGCCGTGACCCAGCACGACGGGACGGAGGTAGAGTTGATACTCATCGATCAGACCAAGGTCGGTTAAGCTTCCTGCCAGGTCTGGTCCGCCAACTTCGATCTCCCCGGCGAGTTCAGCCTTCAGCCCGCGTATCACCGCCTCGAAGTCACCCTCGACAAGCGTGGCGTTTGGGCCGACCGAGTTCAGGGATCGTGACACGACCCACTTCGGTTGGCTCCGCCACGCCGCCGCGAAGTCGCGAAGCTCCGGGGTCCACTCAGGATCGTCTTCGTCCCAATATCGCATGACCTCGTACATGCGGCGGCCGTACACACTGCCCGTCAGGCCGCGCACTTGCTCGATGAAGTGACGAAAGAGCGCGGGACCTGGCGCAAATTCCTGGTGGTCGACATAGCCGTCCAGCGACACGTTCATTCCGAAGACGATCTTCGCCATGCTGCAAAATCTCCAACCAGAGCCAAGCGGCTTCAAGCCGTC
>DATCXE010000031.1:0-6415 GCA_036565985.1 Bradyrhizobium sp. | reverse complement strand
CCGATGCTGCGCCCGAGGAGGAAGGCAGCACGGCTGCAGCCCCGCCGCCGCCAAAGCCCCAGAAGATCGCCCGCAAGCGCACCACCGCGCCGCCGCCCGATCAATCGGCCGCGCCGGCAGAGGCCCCGCAGCAATCCGCCTCGCCGTTCCCGGCGCCGATGCCGAGCGGCTCGTTCACGCGCTGATTTCTTGTTTTCGTTCGATTGACACGCCCTCCAGAAAGGGCGTTTGGATCATTTATGTCCTTTACGATTGCCATCATCGGCCGGCCCAATGTCGGAAAGTCGACGCTGTTCAACCGGCTGGTCGGGCAGAAACTCGCGCTGGTGGATGACGAGCCCGGCGTCACCCGCGACCGCCGCGAGGGCGATGCACGTCTCGGCGATCTCGAATTCACCGTGATCGACACCGCCGGCCTCGACGAGGGCGCCAAGGGATCGCTCACCGCGCGGATGCAGGAACAGACCGAAACCGCGATCGAACTGGCCGATGCGCTGATGTTCGTGATTGATGCGCGTGCCGGGCTGACGCCGAACGATCGCACCTTTGCCGATTTCGCGCGCCGCGCCAACAAGCCGGTGGTGCTGGTCGCCAACAAGAGCGAGGGCAAGCACGGCGAAGTCGGCGCGATGGAATCCTACGCGCTGGGGCTGGGCGACCCCATCCAGATTTCGGCCGAGCATGGCGAGGGCCTGAGCGATCTCTACGATGCGCTTGCCGCGTTGATGCCGGAGCCGGCCGGAGAGACTGAGGAGTTCGACGACGACGACATCATCGTATCGGATGAGGAGCTTGCGCAGCGCCCGATCCGTGTCGCCATCGTCGGCCGTCCCAATGCCGGAAAATCCACGCTGATCAATCATCTGCTCGGCGAGGAGCGGCTGTTGACCAGCGCCGAGGCCGGCACCACGCGCGATTCCATCTCGGTGGAGATCATCTGGCAGGGCCGCGAATTCCGCGTGTTCGACACCGCAGGGCTTCGGCGCCGTTCGCGGATCGAGGCGAAGCTGGAAAAGCTGTCGGTGGCGGACGCGCTGCGCGCGGTGCGCTTTGCCGAAGTCGTCGTGATGATGATGGACGCGCAGAACCGGTTCGAGGAACAGGACCTGCGCATCGCCGACCTGATCGAACGCGAGGGACGGGCGATCGTGCTCGCGGTCAACAAATGGGATTTGATGGAGCGCAAGACCCATCTGATTTCGGCGCTGCGTAGCGATGCCGACCACTGGCTGCCGCAGGTCAAGGGCGCCCCCATCGTCGCCGTGTCCGGCCTGATGGGCGAGGGCATCGATCGCCTGATGACCGCGATCCAGGACGCCTATGCAGTCTGGAACAAGCGCGTGCCGACGGCCGCGCTCAATCGCTGGTTCGAGCAGGCGGTCGACGCCAACCCGCCGCCGGCGGTGTCGGGCCGCCGGCTGAAGCTGAACTACATCACGCAGGCCAAGGCGCGGCCGCCGAGCTTTATCCTGTTCTGCTCGCGCGCTGACGCCGTGCCGCAATCCTATCTGCGCTATCTCACCAACTCGATGCGCGAGGCCTTCGAACTGCCGGGCACGCCGATACGGATCATGCTGCGCGAAAAGGCCAACCCGTTCGCCCACAAGCGCAAGCGGCCGTCGTGAGCGAAGCGGCGTCCACCGCTGTTGCCGACGACAAGCCGCCAGTGCGCAGCGGCGCGGCAGCCTTCATCTTCGTCACCATCCTGCTCGACATGCTCGCGCTCGGCCTGATCCTGCCGATCCTGCCCAAACTGGTTGAAAGTTTCGTCGACAACGATACCGCGACGGCGGCGCGGATCTTCGGGCTGTTCGGCACCGCCTGGGCGCTGATGCAGTTTCTGTTCTCGCCGATTCTGGGCGCGCTGTCGGACCGGTTCGGCCGGCGGCCGGTGGTGCTGCTGTCGAACTTCGGGCTGGCGCTGGATTACGTGCTGATGGCGCTGGCGCCGACGCTGGTGTGGCTGTTCATCGGCCGGGTGATTTCAGGCATCACCTCGGCCAGCATCTCGACGGCCTTTGCCTATATCGCCGACGTGACGCCGCCGGAACGGCGCGCTGCCGTGTTCGGCAAGATCGGTGCTGCGTTCGGTGCCGGATTCATTCTCGGCCCTGCGATTGGCGGCCTGCTCGGCGGCATGGATCCGCGCCTGCCGTTCTGGATCGCGGCGGGTCTCAGCTTTGCGAACGCGCTTTACGGCTGGCTGATCCTGCCGGAGTCGCTGCCGCTGGAGCGCCGCGCGCCGTTTCGCTGGAAGAGCGCAAGCCCGCTCGGCGCGCTGCATTTGCTGCGTTCCAACCGGATTCTCGCCGGGCTGTCGCTGGCGAATTTCTTCGGACAGGTCGCGCATGTGGTGCTGCCTTCCACCTTCGTGCTCTACGCCACCTACCGGTATGGTTGGGACACGACGACCGTCGGCCTGACGCTGGCGCTGGTCGGCGTTTGCGCCATGGTGGTGCAGGGCGCGGGCGTCGGGCCGATCGTCAAGCTTCTCGGCGAACGACGGGCGCTGCTGCTCGGGCTCGCCTGCGGCGCGCTCGGTTTCTTCATTTACGGCGCCGCTCCGACCGGACCGCTGTTCTGGCTCGGCATTCCCGTGATGTCGTTGTGGGGCGTGGCGGGAGCGGCCGTGCAGGCGCTGACGACGCAACTCGTAGCGCCGGATCAGCAGGGCCAATTGCAGGGTGCGACCAGCAGCGTCAACAGCATCGCACAGATGCTGGGTCCGTTTCTGTTCACGTTGACGTTTGCCCATTTCATCAGCGACCAGGCGCCGTTCAAAATGCCGGGCGCGCCGTTCCTGCTGGCGGCGGCATTGCTCGGGCTCGCGCTTGTGATCGCGTGGCGGACGCTAAAAAAGTAGGGTGGGTTAGCCGGAGGCGTAACCCACCCTTGGTCTGTGCTTCGTCATTCCGGGATGGTGCGTTAGCACCAGACCTCAGGTACGCAATTGCGCACCGGGGAAGCTCGAGATCCCGGATATGGTGCTAGCGCACCATTCCGGGATGACGGCCTTCGGCCGTCACTTCTTCAGCAGCGGACAGTCGCTGGACGAGAGCGGCTTGGCGGCGTCCTCCGGTGAGATCGTGGCGATCTGCTTGTAGTAGTCCCACGGACCCTTCGACTCTTCCGGCTTCTTCACCTCGAACAGATAGGCCGGGATGAGACGGCGGCCGTCGGCACGCAGCGGGCCCTTGCCGAACAGCGGATCGTCGGTCGGCAGTTCCTTCATCTTGGCAACGACCTTGGCGCCGTCATTGGGATTGCCGCCGAGCGCTTCCATGGCCTTGAGATAGTGCAGCACCATGGCGTAGTTGCCGGCCTGGGTCATCGAGGGCATCGCGTTCTTGCTGGAGAGCGCGGAGAACCGCTTCGACCAGGCGCGCGTCGCATCGTTCATGTCCCAGTAGAAGGATTCCGTGAACGTCAGCCCCTGGGCGGTCTTCAGTCCCAGCGAATGCACGTCGTTGATGAACAGCAGCAGCGCCGCGAGCTTCTGGCCACCGGCAACGATGCCGAATTCGGCGGCCTGCTTGATCGAGTTCGTGGTGTCGCCGCCGGCATTGGCAAGCCCGATGACCTTCGCCTTGGAGGCCTGCGCCTGCAGCAGGAAGGACGAGAAATCGGCGGTGTTGATCGGAACCTTGACACCGCCAAGCACCTTGCCACCATTTGCGGTCACGACGGCCGACGTGTCACGCTCGAGCGCATGACCGAAAGCGTAGTCGGCGGTCAGGAAGAACCAGCTGTCGCCGCCGGCCTTGGTGAGCGCCTTGCCGGTGCCGTTGGCCAGCATGTAGGTGTCATAGGTGAAGGAGACCGTGTTCGGCGTGCAGGCCTTGCCGGTGAGATCGGCGGTCGCGGCCCCCGAGTTGAGCAGTACCTTGTTCTTTTCCTTGATGAGGTTGTTGACGGCCAGCGCCACGCCCGAATTCGGCGTATCCGCGATGGCATCGACCTTGTCGTTGTCGATCCACTGCCTTGCGATGTTGACGCCGACGTCGGGCTTGTTCTGGTGGTCGCCGCTGACGACTTCGATCTTCCAGCCCTTCTTGGTGAGGCCGGAGTCCTCGATTGCCATCTTGACCGCGACAACGGAGTTGGGGCCGCCGATGTCGGCATAAAGGCTCGACATGTCGTTCAGCACGCCGATCTTGACGGTCTTTTCCTGGGCGTAGGCGGGCGCGGCCAGGCAGATGCCGGCGACGCTGATCATCGCGGCGAGGCGCCGCGCGGTGAGTGTGTTCATTTATGTCCTCCATCTAGGGTAGCCGGGCGGCCTTCTTGAGGGAGCCGGGCCCGGTATTTGACTGTCGCACGATCTCATCGCCAGGACTTGCGGCCCTGGCTGACCTTGCAAACTGGCACCGTGTTAGTGGTTCCCGCCAGCCCCGGCAATCCGCCTATCGTAGCGCGTCATCGTAGCGCGTCGGAGGTCAGCCTGAATTTCTGGATCCGCTTCCCGGTATCGACTTCAGCGGTATAAACGTTGCCCTTGGCATCCACAGCCATGGCGTGAATCCAGTGGAATTGGCCGGCATTGCGGCCATTCCGCCCGAAACTGCCGACCACGGTACCGTCGTCGCGCTTCAGCACCCGGATTTCGTTGTTCTCGCCGTCCGCACTCAACAGCCAGGTCTGTCCCGGATTGGGCCAGACCGCCACGTCCCAGACCGCGCCGTTGCCGCGCGTGTTCTTCTCGTAGAACCATTCCTTAACGAAGGTTCCATCCTTCCTGAACACCTGGATGCGGTTGTTGATGCGATCGCAGACATAGACCAGCCCGTCGCTGGCAAGCTTCACGCAATGCACGGGGTTGGCGAACTGCTGCGGGGCGGGGCCGTTCGGATCGTAGGGCGGTTGCTTGTCGTCGCTCGGCGGCTTGCCGTAGGCGCCCCAGTGCCGCTTGTAGGTGCCTGATGTCGCGTCGAACACGATGATGCGGCGATTGCCGTAGCCGTCGGCGACGTAGATCTCGTTGGCGTCCTTGTCGATCGCGGTCTCGGCCGGCTTGCCGAGTTGGGTGGTGTCGTTCGAACCCTTGCTCGGTGCGATCTTGCCGATCTGCATCACAAACTTGCCGTCGAGGGTGAATTTGAGGATCGCGTTGTCGTTGTCGGCATTGCCGCCGATCCACACAAAGCCCTTTTCGTCGACCTCGATGCCGTGCTCGCGCCCGACCCACTCGTAGCCTTCGCCGGGGCCGCCCCAGGACCGCAACAGATTTCCGTCGGCGTCGAACTCGAGCACCGGCGGCGCCGATACGCAGCATTTCGATCGAGGCGGATTCAGCGCGGCACCCTTTTCGTCGTCGGTGAGCGAGCGCGGACGATGGATGACCCAGATGTGGCCTTGCGAGTCCACCGTGATGCCGCCGACCTGGCCCAAGATCCAGTTGTTCGGCAGCGGCTTTGGCCAGGATGCATCGACAGCGAAGGTCGGGATGTCGCCGGCTCGCGAGGATGCGGGCGCTGCAATCAGCATTGCAGCGGTGAAGCAGGCGGAAATGGCTGTGAAGAGATGTTGGCGGGCGCGATTACGCGTCGGCGTCATGAGTGCCTCCCGATGTTCTTCTTGGCGGGTTGTCCCGCTTGGAGGGGCAGTCAATCGCGGGGAGGCGACCAAGTCAATCATTGTCGGCGTCATTGCGAGGAGCAAAGCGACGAAGCAATCCATGCCTCAACAAGTGGCGAAATGGATTGCTTCGCTACGCTCGCAATGACGGGGAGAGGCTTTACGCCGGCGGATGAAAACTCATCAGCGTGCGGGTCTTGTAATCGTAGAGCTTGCCGGTCTCGGTCCAATCCGGCGCGCACATCGGCACGATGAACTCGGCGGCCTGTTCCGGCGTATCCAGCGTCATCGGGTCTTCGCCGGGAAATACGCTGGCGCGCATGCGGGTGCGGATCGGACCGGGGCTGAACAGGTTGACGCGCAGTTTCGTGCTCACGGTCTCGTTGGCCCAGGAACGCGCCAGCGTGTCCAGCGCGGCCTTCGAGGCCGCATAGGGGCCCTGGTAGGCGCTTGCCTTGCTGGCCGTGCCCGACGTCACGAACACGGCGCGGCCGGCGTCCGAGACCCGGAGCAACGGGTCCATGCAGCGGATGAGCTGGAAGTTGGCGGTGACATTGATCGCCATCACGTCATTCCAGGGCTTCAGCTCGATATGGCCGAGCGGCGAGGATGGCCCGGCGATACCGGCATTGCCAACGAGGATGTCGATCTTGCCGTGACGTTCGTGCAGCGCGGCGCCGAGGCGTGCGATGCCTTCGAAATCGGTGAGGTTCAGCGGCACGAGCGTCGCGCTGCCGCCGTCTTTGCGGATCTCGTCGTCGAGTTCTTCCAGGCCGCCCTGCGTGCGCGCGATGGCAACGATATGCGCGCCGGCGCGGGCGAGCGCGCGTGCCGTAGCGTA
>DATCXE010000013.1:0-4110 GCA_036565985.1 Bradyrhizobium sp. | reverse complement strand
TGAGGGCGTCGCCGTCATTGCGAGCGCAGCGAAGCAATCCATCGCGCAGCAAAGCAAGTGTGGATTGCTTCGTCGCTTCGCTCCTCGCAATGACGGTGTGAGCTATCTCGCCCGCACCACCTTCGGCATCTTCACCACCCGGCCACCTTCGCCTTCCTCGGCATAGGGCGCCAGAATATCCAGCAGATCGCGGCCGCGTTGCGGGGCGGGGGCTACCAGCGCGCGGTTGGCGACCGAATCCAGATGGCTGTGCATCAGGCCCATCACCTTGCTTTCGTCCCCCTTGACCAGTGCCGCGATGATGGCGCGATGCTCATTGATCGCGCATTCCGACGAGTGCGGACGGCTGTACAAGGATAGTGTGAGGCAGCAGCGATAGGCGACCTCGCTCACATAACGCACCAGGATCGGGCTGTTGGTCATGTTGGCGAGCAGGATGTGAAACTCCGTTGCCAGCCGTATCGACACCGCGTCCGAGCCGTCGCGCGCGCGGTCCTCGGCATCGACATGCGCGTTCAGCTCGGCGACCTGGCTCTTGGTCAGCTTGCCGGCGAGCTGGCGCACCACCAGGCGTTCGAGCTCGATCCGGATGTCGAAGGCATCGCGGGCTTCCTGCCAGCTCGGCGTCGCCACCACGGCAATCCGGTTACGGCGAAGTTCGACCAGGCCTTCCGCGGCCAGTTGGCCCAGCGCATGCCGCGCGATGGTGCGGCTGACGCCGAACCTTTCGCCGAGTGAATCCTCAGGGAGTTTCGCGCCGGGCGCCAGCGCCTGCTCGATGATGGCGCGGCGAAGCGCGCGGCAGATGACGCCGACCTTGTCTGATGATTCCGGGGTCTTGCTGGCGGAGCGAGGCGCCATCGGCGAATCCTGAAGGGCACATGCATCGATGCCGTTCTCTTATCACGACTGTCCAGCAACTGAGCGCCTCAATTGCATGCAGTTTGAAGGCCCAATTGCACAAAAGGAATCCTGTCGATCCGCCCACTGGTTGCGATGCCGTTGATTCAGAACAACAGGTTTTGCTGGCATCCGGCTTGCATGCACTTCCAGCCATGATGCGCATGCAACCAAATTCCGAGTTCCGGGGCTCGCCGGTTTCACCTTCCGGCGCACCGATCGCGATCGAACTGTCGGAGGTCTCGGTAACCTTCGGCCGCGGCGCTCGCGCGGTTCCGGCGCTGTCACCCACGACGCTGCGGATCGCCGACGGCGAGTTCGTCGCCCTTGTCGGCCCCTCCGGTTGCGGCAAATCGACCATCCTGCGGCTGGTGAGCGGCCTCGTGCAGCCCACTAGCGGCGTGGTCATCGTCGGCGGCCGGGAAGTGGCGGCGCGCGCCATGCGTGTCGGGATGGCCTTCCAGAACCCGACCATGCTGCCGTGGATGACCATCGAGCGGAACATCATGCTGCCGCTCAAGATCGTCGAGCCGTTCCGATCGCAATTCCGCAAGCTGCGCAAGACCGAGTTTCGCGACAAGGCCAACGCGCTGCTGGAGCAGGTCGGCCTCAAGGGTTTTGGCAGCCGTTACCCCTGGCAATTGTCCGGCGGCATGCTTCAGCGCGCCAACCTGTGCCGAGCGCTGATCCATGAGCCGCGCATGCTGCTGCTCGACGAGCCCTTTGGCGCGCTCGATCAGTTCACGCGGGAAGAGCTGTGGTCGATCCTTCAGGATCTCTGGATCGCGCACAAGCCGACCGTGCTGTTGGTGACGCACGATCTGCGCGAGGCGGGGTTTCTTGGCAGCCGCATCTGCGTGATGAGCGCGCGGCCCGGCCGCATCATCGACGACAGCCGCGTCGACTTTGTCCGTCCGCGCACCGTCGCCATGACCTTCGAGCCGGATTTCGTCGCGCTGAACCAGAAGCTGCGTGCCTTCATCGAGGATGCGCGATCCGCCTCAAAGGCAGCTTCGGCGACACAGGGAGCGGCCTGACATGCCCGAGTTCGATTATCGCCAGAAGGCCTGGTCGGCGGGACTGATCGTGCTGTTCTTCCTGGCCTGGGAATTGTTCTGCCTGATGACCGGGATGTCCGATCTGGTGCTGCCGCGCCCGTCGCAGGTGTTCGCCACGCTGATCGACAAGCTTCCGATCCTTTGGCCGCATATCCTGCAGACGCTGGCGACGACGATGATCGGCTTCGTGCTCGGCGTCGGCCTCGGCGTCGTGCTCGGCGCGGTCATCGGCGTCTCGAAGACGGCTTACGATACGGCCTATCCGTTGCTGGTGGGCTTCTCGTCGATTCCCAAAGTCGCCGTGGTGCCGATCTTCGTGCTGTGGTTCGGTTCCGGCTCGGTGCCCGCGGTGCTGACCGCGCTTTCGATCTGCTTCTTCCCGATCGTGGTCAACATCGCGACGGGATTGGCGACCACCGAACCCGAACTCGAAGACGTGCTCAAGGCGCTCGGCGCCAGCAAACTCGATATCCTCTGGAATGTCGGACTGCCGCGCACCATGCCGTTCTTCTTTGCCTCGCTGAAGGTCGCGATCTCCTACGCCTTCGTCGGCGCGGTGCTGTCCGAGACCGTCGCGTCGAACCGCGGCATCGGCAACGTCATGATGACCGCTTCCTCCAACTTCAACGTGCCGCTGGTGTTCGCCGGCCTGTTCGTGCTCGCCGGGCTCGGCGTCGCACTCTACGTGATCTTTTCGCTGATCGAGGGGCGCGTCACCGGCTGGGCCACCCGCAAGAACGACGTGATCGCGACATGAAGCAAGCTTTCGCCAACCGCCATCCAACCCTGTCGAGGAGAACACGATGTTAGCCAGAGTAAGCGCCGCGCTGTTGGGAGTTGCCTTGTTTGCCGGCACGGCAGGTGCGCAGGAGACGACGATCAAGTTCACCCTCGGCTGGAAGACGCAAGGCTCCGACGCGGCGTTCTTCTATGCCAAGGACCACGGCTTCTTCAAGGAGGAAGGCCTCAATGTCGTGATCGACCAGGGCGAGGGCTCCGGCGCCACGGTGACGCGCATCATGTCGGGCGCTTACGACGCAGGCTTCGGCGACGTCAACGCCATCATCCAGAACGCGTCGACCAAGCCGCAGGACGCCCCTGTCATGGTCTACATGATCTGGAACCAGCCGCCGTTTGCGATCGTCACCAAGAAGACCAGCGGCATCAACGCCATCAAGGATTTCGAAGGACGCACGCTGGGCGGCGCGCAGGGCACGCCGACCACGCGGCTGCTGCCGGTGTTCGCCCAGAAGAACAAGCTCGAGGGCGAGAAGATCAATATCTCCAACATGGCGCCGAACCTGCAGGAGCCGATGCTGATCAAGGGCGACATTGACGCCGCGCTGGTGTTCAACATCACGAGCTATTTCAACCTGGTGCTGAACCGCCAGGATCCCGACAAGGACTACAAATGGTTCTCGTTCGGCGACTATGGCATGGACCTCTATTCCAACGGCGTCATGGTTTCGAAGAAGCTGCTGGCTTCCAATCCGAAGGCCGTCGCCGGTCTCGTCCGCGCCGTCAACAAGGGCATGATCGCGATCGCCAAGGACCAGAACGCCGGAATGAAGGCGGCGCTGAACTACGACAATCTGATCAATGTCGACGTCGAGAAGCGCCGGCTGCAGTTCTCCTTCGACAAGCTGATCGTCTCGCCCGAGATGAAGGAGATCGGCGTCGGCGACGTCAAGGATGACCGCATGGCCCGCGCCATCGGCATCATCGTCGAAGGTTACCAGCTCGCCCGCGCGCCGACGCCCGCGGAGATCTTCTCGCGCGAGTTCCTTCCGCCGCGCGCCGAGCGGGAGTTGGTGTACACGGCGAATTGAGAGGTGTGAGTGGGCGCCGTCATTCCGGGGCGATGCGAAAGCATCGAACCCGGAATCTCGAGATTCCGGGTTCGGTCCTGCGGACCGCCCCGGAATGACGAACGAGAGAAGCACGCTGGCATGATCACGGAAGTCGCCGCACACAGCCTGTTCTCCGGCCCTGACCTCGGCCTGCTCGAAAGCGTCGTGCTGCGGCACGACGGCGGAATCATCACCGATATCTCCGAGGGGGCGCCGCCCACGACCGGGCCGCGTTCTCTCGTGCTTCCGGCCTTCGTCAACGCCCACGACCACGCCCGCCCCACCGCGTCGTCGTTCGGCGC
>DATCXE010000004.1:0-4638 GCA_036565985.1 Bradyrhizobium sp. | reverse complement strand
CGAGGGCTCGCGGGCGATCTGCTTTTCCAAACGCTCGCTCGAATTCTGGGACCGGCTCGGCATCGGCCAGCGCATGGTCGACAAAGGCGTGGTGTGGAGCGTCGGCAAGATCTTTCACGGCCAGTCGCAACTCTACCAGTTCAACCTGCTGCCGGAGCAGGGGCACAAGCGGCCGGCGTTCATCAACCTTCAGCAGTTCTACGCCGAGGCCTATCTGGTCGACCGCGTCCAGGAGCTTCCGGCGATCGATCTCCGCTGGCGCAACAAGGTCGCCGCGCTCGAACAGCGCAACGACCATGTGCTGCTGACGATCGAAACGCCCGATGGTCCGTACCGGATGAGCGCCCGTTTCGTGATCGCCTGCGACGGCGCCAAATCCTCGTTGCGCCGGATGGTGGGCGCGGAATTCGCAGGCCAGGTGTTCGAGGACCAGTTCCTGATCGCCGACGTCAAGATGACGGCGGCTTTTCCGACCGAGCGCTGGTTCTGGTTCGATCCGCCGTTCCATGCCGGTCGCTCCGCGCTGCTGCACAAGCAGCCGGACGACATCTGGCGGATCGACCTGCAGCTCAATCGCTTTGCCGATCCCGCCGTCGAAAAGCTGCCGGAAAATGTGCGGCCGCGCATCGCCCGCATGCTCGGCCACGACAAGTTCGATTTCGAATGGATATCGCTGTATAAATTCCAGTGTCGGCGGATGGGCAGGTTCATCCACGATCGGGTCATCTTTGCCGGCGATGCCGCGCACCAGGTCTCGCCGTTCGGCGCCCGCGGCGCCAATTCCGGACTGGAGGACGCCGAGAATCTGGCGTGGAAGCTCGATTGCGTGCTGCGGGGAACGTCGCCCGAAGCGTTACTCGAGAGCTACCATATCGAGCGAAGTGCGGCCGCCGACGAGAACATTCGCGAATCCACCCGCTCGACCGATTTCATGGCGCCGAACTCCCACCAGGAGGCGCGGCTCCGCAAGGCGGTGCTGTCGCTCGCGAAGGAGACCGAGTTCGGCAAGCGCATGGTGAATGGCGGGCGGCTCTCGACGCCGTCGGTCTATGCGACGCCGCTCTCGTCCGCCGATGGCGATTCCTGGCGCGGCGGCCCCGGTCCCGGCACCTCGATGACGGATGCGCCGGTTGTGAGCGCCCGCGGCGAACAAACTTTCCTCACCGATGCTTTCATCGGCGCCGGGATGCGGTTCACGCTGCTGCAATTCGGCAATGGCGCCGCGCCGGAACTGCCGGACGGAGTGGGCGCGATCCGGATCGGCGGCAGCGATGGCCTTGTCGATTCGGCAGGCCTCGCAGCCACGCGCTACGACGCCGAGCCCGGCACCGCCTATCTGCTGCGGCCCGATGGTTATGTCGCGGCGCGGTTCCGGCATCCGACCCGCGAAGGGCTCGACGCCGCGCTGGCGCGGGCCGCAGGCATCAACTGAGGTTCATCATGGCGCTATCGACCGCTTCGAACTTTGCCAAACCCGACGACGCGTTTCGCGCCATCGTCGAGGCGCATCGCGGCCTGAGCGACGAACAGAGCGCCGATCTCGACGCCGCGCTGGTTCTCGTTCTCGCCAATCACATCGGGGATATCGCCGTGCTGAATGAAGCCATCGCGCTCGCCAAGCGGCGGATGCTCGATGCCAGCCAGCAGCAGCAACAGCAGCAATAAATCAACGTCTCGAACGAAGTCAGGAATCGAATTGATGGCCAAAGGTTTCGCGTCCACGACCGACATGGCGGAGAAGAAGATCACGTTCTCCGAAATCGGCACCGATCTCTATGCCTTCACCGCCGAGGGCGATCCGAACTCCGCGATCATCGTCGGCGACGACGGCTGCCTCGTGTTCGATGCGCAGTCGACGCCGGCGATGGCCAATAAAGTGATCGAGCGCGTTCGTACCGTCACCGACAAGCCGATCAAATATGTCGTGCTGTCGCATTACCACGCGGTGCGCGTGCTGGGCGCCTCCGCCTACAAGGCGCAGGGCATCGTGGCCTCGGCCGAAACCTATCGCCTGATCGAGGAGCGTGGCCAGCAGGATTGGGATTCCGAATATGGCCGCTTTCCGCGTCTGTTTCAGGATGCCCAGAGCATCCCGGGCCTGACCTGGCCGACGCTGACCTTCGAGGGCGAAATGTCGATCTATCTCGGAAAACGCGAGGTGCGGCTGATGCAGCTCGGCGCCGGGCATACGTCGGGGGACATCGTGGCCTGGGTGCCGGATGCCGAAGTGATGTTCTCGGGTGACCTGATTGAATATCACTCGGCCTGCTATTGCGGTGACGCGCATCTGCGCGAATGGCCGGCGACGCTGAACGAAATCCGCGCCTTCAATCCCAAGGCGATCGCGCCGGGCCGCGGCGATGCGCTGAAGGGCCTTTCGACCGGGCGCGACGCGATTGCGATGACGCGCGATTTCGTCACCACGCTCTATGGCGCGGCGGAAACCTCCGTCGCCAGGGGCCGCAATCTCAAGGAATCAATGGCCGCGACGCGCGAGGTGATGGATCCGAAATTCTCCAGCTTCGCGATCTACGAACACTGCCTGCCGTTCAACGTCTCGCGCGCGTTCGACGAGGCGTCCGGGATCGACGATCCCGTCATCTGGACCGACAAGCGCGACCAGGAAATGTGGGCCGCCCTGCAAGGAGGAGGATGACCATGAATATCAACACCTCGCCTGATCAGATCGTTCGAAGCTCCGCGCAACTGACGCCGGGCTACATGTCCGGCTTCGGCAACAGTTTTGAGACCGAGGCGTTGCCCGGCGCGCTGCCGATGGGCCGCAATTCGCCGCAGCGCTGTGCCTACGGGCTCTATGCCGAACAGCTCTCCGGCTCGCCCTTCACCGCGCCGCGCGGCAGCAATGAAAGGTCGTGGCTTTACCGCATCCGCCCCTCGGTGAAGCATTCGGGGCGCTTTGCCAAGGCCGATGCCGGACTGTGGCGCACCGCGCCGTGCCACGAATACGACCTGCCGATCGCGCAGCTGCGCTGGGATCCGGCGCCGATCCCGAAGGAGGACACGACCTTCCTGCAGGGCGTGCAGACTATGACCACCGCCGGCGACGCCAATACCCAGGCCGGCATGGCAGCGCATGTCTATCTCATCACCAAGTCGATGGTCGATCAGCACTTCTACAATGCCGACGGCGAGATGATGTTCGTGGCCCAGCAGGGCAATCTGCGTCTCGTCACCGAATTCGGCCGCATCGACATCGAGCCCGGCGAGATCGCCGTGATCCCGCGCGGCGTGAAATTCCGCGCCGAGATTCCGTCAGGGCCCGCGCGCGGCTATCTCTGCGAGAATTACGGTGGCGCCTTCACGCTGCCCGAACGGGGACCGATCGGCGCCAATTGCCTCGCCAATTCGCGCGACTTCCTCACGCCCGTCGCGGCCTATGAGGACAAGGACACGCCGACCGAGCTCTATGTGAAATGGGGCGGTGCGCTGTTCAAGACCACGCTGCCGCACTCGCCGATCGACGTGGTGGCGTGGCACGGCAATTACGCGCCCTACAAATACGACCTGCGTACCTTCTCGCCGATCGGCGCGATCGGCTTCGACCATCCCGATCCCTCGATCTTCACGGTCTTGACCTCGCCCTCGGAAACCGCGGGTACCGCCAACATCGACTTCGTGATCTTCCCGGAGCGCTGGATGGTGGCGGAAAACACCTTCCGTCCGCCTTGGTATCACATGAACATCATGAGCGAGTTCATGGGGCTGATCTACGGCGTCTACGACGCCAAGCCGCAGGGCTTTACGCCGGGCGGCATCAGCCTGCACAACATGATGCTGCCGCACGGCCCCGACCGCGAAGCCTTCGATCATGCCAGCAATGGCGAGTTGAAGCCGGTGAAGCTGACCGGCACCATGGCGTTCATGTTCGAGACGCGGTACCCGCAACGGGTTACAAAGCATGCCGCGACATCGGCGACGCTGCAGGACGATTACGCGGATTGTTGGAAGGGTCTCGAGAAGCGGTTCGATCCGAACAAGCCGTAGCCTTCCCGTCATTCCGGGGCGATGCGAAGCATCGAACCCGGAATCTCGAGATTCCGGGTCTGGTCCTTCGGACCATCCCGGAATGACGGTGGACAACAATTGCCGAAGTTTATCCAGGATCTACAGCTGTGCCCCATCCCAACGACCCAAAACTCCGCTCCTTCATCGAAGTCGCTGCAACCTCCGACTTCCCGATACAGAACCTCCCCTACGGCATCTTCTCCGCCAAGGATGGCCTCGCCCCGCGGGTCGGTGTCGCGATCGGCGACTACGTGCTCGATCTCTGGCAGCTCGCGCAGGACTGCCGGTTCGACGTCGTCGAGCCCGCGGTCTTCGCCGCATCGCAGCTCAATCCATTCATGGCGCTGGGGCCGAAGGCGTGGTCGAGCACGCGGGCGCGGATCAGCCAGCTTCTGCGGCACGATGAACCTGAACTGCGCGACAATGAAAAGCTGCGCAAACGCGCGCTGGTGCCGATGACCGACGTCAAGCTGCACATGCCGTTCGCGGTCGCCGGCTACACCGATTTCTATTCCTCGAAGGAGCACGCCACCAATGTCGGCGTCATGTTCCGCGGCAAGGACAATGCGCTGCAGCCGAACTGGCTGCACATGCCGATCGCCTATAACGGCC
>DATCXE010000818.1:0-2670 GCA_036565985.1 Bradyrhizobium sp. | reverse complement strand
GACGGCGACGGCAACGGCGTCGGCCGTTACGACAGCCGTGCCATCCTGCGCTGCCTCGGTCTGATCCTTGGCCGCGGCATCGTCGCCCGAGGATGCCTTTTTGGTTTCATCCGATTTGCCGGACTTGGTCTTGTTGGACTTCGTCGTATCAGCCTTGCTGGCCGTGCCGTCCTTTGCGTCCGCTTTGCTATCGGCTTTGCCGTCGTCGCGAGGCCTGACCGCGGCGTCGCGGTCGCCCGAATCGTTGCGCGCGGCTTTGTCGGATGCTGCCTTGTCCGACGCGGCGGCCTTGTCGCGCGCGCGGTTGTCGGACGCAGCCTGCGAATCGTCCGAGCGGCGCGGGGCGGGGGCTGAGTCCCGGGCGCGGTCCTGCGCGCGATTGTCGTTGTTGCTGGCGGCCGTATTGCTGTCGACCAGCGTCGCGAAACTATCGTTTCCGGCGGATTGACCGGAGTCGGCCCGCGCTGACTTCGCCTGTGCGTTCTGAAAGGACGCGTTTGCCAATACTTCTGACGTGACACTAACCACGGGCGACCCTCGCGCTGGAACCTCGATCATCCATTGAGCAAGGACCGGGCCAGCCGTGTTTGAAAAATAATATCGTGATATTTCAATGTGTTACTGAAGAGGTGTGCGAACCGGAAGGCCCGGCCGCGGCCCCCTTTTCTGCCCGGCGGCAAGATTTGCCGTCCTGGATTCATCCCAAAACGGGGAGCGCCTGATTGCCTCCCGGGAATACGGCCTATATTAAAGAGCGGCGTCCGATCCGGTCCGGTCTGGCCGAATGATGCCATAAGACCTTATATGCAAAAGGCTTTTTAACCCTGGCCGCGAGGAGCGCGTTGCTCCCGCGATTGAAGTCGATGACCCCCGCCATGCCAAACAGTCTGGATCTCGAAGGACGTCCGCAGGACACACGGATCGTGGTCGCCATGTCCGGCGGCGTCGACTCGTCGGTGACGGCTGCCTTGCTGAAGTCCGAGGGCTATGACGTGGTCGGGATCACGCTGCAGCTTTACGATCACGGCGCGGCGACCCACCGCAAGGGCGCCTGCTGCGCCGGCCGCGATATCCACGACGCCCGCAACGTCGCCGAACGGATCGGCATTCCGCACTACGTGCTCGACTATGAAAGCCGCTTCCGCGAATCCGTGATCGATAATTTTGCCGAGAGCTACGCGCTCGGCGAAACCCCGGTGCCGTGCATCGAGTGCAACCGTTCGATCAAGTTTCGCGATCTGCTGTCGACCGCGCGCGAGCTTGGCGCGCATGCGCTTGCGACCGGGCACTATGTCGCCTCGCGCCGCCTCGGCGACGGATCGCGGGCGCTGGTGTGCGCCGCCGACTCCGATCGCGACCAGAGCTATTTCCTGTTTGCGACCACGCGCGAACAACTCGATTTTCTGCGCTTCCCGCTCGGCGACATGACCAAGCCGCAGGCGCGCGAACTGGCGCGGCGCTTCGGCCTCGAAGTCGCCGAGAAGCAGGACAGCCAGGACATCTGCTTCGTGCCGACCGGGCGCTACACCGATATCATCGGCCGCCTGAAGCCCGGCGCGATCGAGCCCGGCGACATCGTCGATCTCGCAGGCAACGTCATCGGCCGGCATCAGGGCATCGTTCACTTCACCGTCGGCCAGCGCAAGGGGCTCGGCATCGCATCCAGCGCGCCGCTCTATGTCGTCAAGCTCGATGCGGCGAGCCGCCGCGTCGTGGTTGGACCGCGCGAGGCGCTGCGGATGGACCGCATCCGGCTGCGCGACGTCAACTGGATCGGCGACGGCGCGCTCGATCGCGTCATCGGCGAAGGCATCGAGATGTTCGTGCGTGTGCGATCGACGCGCGCGCCGCAGCCGGCCTGGTTGCGCGCGGTCGATGGCGGTTACGAAGTCGAACTGGTCGCCGGCGAGGAAGGCGTATCGCCGGGCCAGGCTTGCGTGTTCTACGATGCGCCGGCGGGCCAGGCGCGCGTACTCGGGGGTGGATTCATCAAGAGCGCAACCGCACGGAGCGCGGCAAGGGCAGGGGGACAGGAAACACCTGCGCCACTTGCCGAGGTGATGCGCGGCTAAAAAATCAGGGCAGAGGGAATGGCTGGGGACATCGACCGCGAGGGGGTCGAAAAGGCTTATGGGCGCTGGGCGCCGGTCTACGATCTCGTGTTCGGCAAGGTGTTCGATCACGGCCGCCAGTCGACGATTGCGGAAGCCGACAAGATCGGCGGGCGCGTTCTCGACGTCGGCGTCGGCACCGGCCTGTCGCTGTCGGAATATTCGCGCAGCACGAAGCTGTGCGGCGTCGATATTTCCGAGCCGATGCTGCGGCGGGCGCTCAAGCGCGTACGCACGCTGGGACTTACCAACGTCGAAACGCTGGCGGTGATGGACGCCAAGAACCTCGCCTTCAAGGATGCCAGCTTCGATGCGGTGGTGGCGCAATATGTCATCACCGCGGTGCCCGATCCGGAACGCACGCTGGATGATTTCATCCGCGTGCTGAAACCCGGCGGCGAACTCATCCTGGTCAATCACATCGGCGCCGAAAGCGGGCCGCGCCGGATCTTCGAACTGGCGTTCGCGCCATTGGCGCGGCGGCTCGGCTGGCGGCCGGAATTTCCGTGGGCGCGGCTGACGGACTGGGCCGCCAAACATGGCGGCGTTACCCTCACCG
>DATCXE010000347.1:0-3164 GCA_036565985.1 Bradyrhizobium sp. | reverse complement strand
GTGATCACCAAGGACAACGCCACCGTGACGGTGGACGGCGTTGCGTTCTTCCAGGTGTTTGATGCTGCGAAAGCAAGCTACGAGGTCGCCAATCTCGAGCAGGCGATCATCGTCCTGACCATGACCAACATCCGTTCGGTGATGGGATCGATGGACCTCGACCAGGTGCTGTCGCACCGCGACGAGATCAACGAGCGCCTGCTGCGCGTGGTCGATGCCGCGGTGTCGCCGTGGGGACTGAAGGTCAACCGCATCGAGATCAAGGACATCGTGCCGCCGGCCGACCTCGTCGAAGCCATGGGTCGGCAGATGAAGGCCGAGCGCGTCAAGCGCGCCGACATCCTGCAGGCCGAAGGCCAGCGGCAGTCGGAAATCCTGCGCGCGGAGGGCGCCAAGCAGGGTCAGATCCTGCAGGCCGAAGGCCGCAAGGAAGCCGCGTTCCGCGACGCCGAAGCGCGCGAACGTTCCGCCGAAGCCGAGGCCAAGGCGACGCAGATGGTCTCTGAAGCCATTGCCAAAGGCGACGTCGCCGCGCTGAACTACTTCATTGCCGATAAATACATCAGGGCGTTCGGGCAACTGGCCGACTCGCCGAACCAGAAGATCATCATGCTGCCGATTGAGGCGACCAGTATTCTGGGGTCACTGGCCGGCATCGGTGAGATCGCCAAGGCCACCTTCGGCGAAGCCGCGGCGTCAGCCGCCGCACGGCGGACGGGATCGGTGCCGAACACCGGTTCCACCCCACCGCCGGTAGCGCCGCAGCGATAGGCACGTGATCCGGAAGGTCATACTGTTTGAATAGAGGTTCGTGTCATGACCGAAATGTTTACGACGTTGGGCACCTGGAACTGGCTGATCTTCGGCTTCATCCTGATGGCGCTGGAGCTGTTGGCGCCGGGCATCTTTCTGTTCTGGCTCGGGCTTGCGGCGCTGCTGGTCGGGTTTTTGTCGTTCGTGATCAACCCGTCCTGGCAGACGCAGTTGCTGCTGTTCGCCGTCTTCGCGGTCGCCGCCGTGCCGCTGTGGCGGCACTTTGCGCGTGCCGCTTCCAGCAGGAGTGTCAGCAATCCGTTTCTGAACAGGCGAACCGAAGCACTGGTCGGCCGGGAGTTCACGCTGGAGAAGCCGATCGTTGGCGGAACGGGCACGGTGCGGATCGACGACACGATCTGGCGCGTCGCCGGTCCCGACGCGCCGGCCGGCAGCCGGGTCAAGGTCGTGCAGGCCGACGGCGCAAGCCTGACGGTGGCGGTGGCCTAGCTCGAAATTTGCGCGTTCCACCGCTCCGCAAAGCGGCTGAGGGGCAGGAAGGTCCGGTTCAACTCCTTGCCCAGTTCGGTCAGGCCATAGCCATCGCCTTGCGCGAGTTCTATCAGGCCGGCCTCGCGCAGCTCCGACAATCTGGCCTGCATCACCGTCGGCGAAGCTTCGTCGCATGCCGTGCGCAGCGCGCGCGACGTCAGCGATCCCTCGCGCAGCTCCCACATGATCCGCAACGTCCACCGGCGGCCCAAAAGATCCAGCAGCGCCATGATGGGGCGGCCGGATCGCGAGCCCCGAATGGTCTTCTTTGCGGTGCCGGCCCGTTTCGGCATGAAAAACTCCCTTGCGTATTGCTACAGAATATGTAGCGTATTGCTACGTTTATTGTAGCACGAGGGTTCACGATGTCCCAGACCGCGCCGCGCATCGCGCCGCTGCAGCCGCCTTATGCACCGGAGATTCAGCAGCAGTTCGACCGGATCATGCGGGGGGCGCCGCCGCTCGTCCTGTTTAGGGTCATGGCGGGCAACGCCCGCGCCTGGGAGAAATTCCGCGCCGGCAGCCTGCTGGACCGCGGGCCGCTGAGCTTGCGGGAGCGCGAGATCGTCATCGACCGCACCTGCGCACGAACCGGCTGCGAGTATGAATGGGGCGTGCACGTCACGACGTTTGCGGAAGCCGCGCATCTGACCGACGAACAGGTCCGCGCCACCGTGCTAGGTGCTGCCACCGGCGCGTGCTGGTCGGCCGCGGAGCAGGCGCTGGTCATGGCCGTCGATGCGCTGCACGAGCGGGCAACGCTCAGCGACGCCGAATTTGCGGCGCTGTCGGCGCATTATGACGAGGAACAGATTTTCGAGATCATCCTGCTGTGCGGCTTCTATCGCACCGTGTCGTATCTCGCCAACGGCCTGGCGTTGCCGCTGGAGGAGAAGGCGGCGCGGTTTCCGCAGTAACGGTCCGTAGGGTGGGTTAGCCGAAGGCGTAACCCACCATCTATCCCCGTGTATCGGTGGGTTACGCTGCGCTAACCCACCCTACGAAGCCTACAAATTCACGCCACGCCCGCGCGCAGGAAATCGTGCAGATGCACGATACCGACCGGCTTGTTGGCGTCGGTTACGATCAGCGTCGTGATCTTCGAGGAGTTGAGGATCTCCAGCGCCTCGCCGGCGAGAACGTCGCGGTCGATCGTCTTCGGGTTTCTGGTCATGACCTCATCGACAACAGCGCTCATCAGGTCCGGCCCCATGTGACGGCGCAGGTCGCCGTCGGTGACGATGCCGGCGATATGGCCTCGAGCATCCACGATGCCGACGCAGCCAAAGCCCTTCGACGTCATCTCGACCAGCGCATCGGACATTTTTGTGCCGAGCGGCTTCAGCGGCACCGCATCGCCGGTGTGCATGAGGTCGCGGGTGTATTTCAGCAGCGCGCCGAGCTTGCCGCCGGGATGCAGCACGCTGAAATCCACCGAGGTAAAACCGCGGCCTTCCAGCAGCGCGATCGCCAGCGCGTCGCCGAGCGCCAGCATCATCAGCGAGGAGGTGGTGGGCGCAAGGTTATGCGGGCAGGCCTCGCGCGCCTTCGGCAGCGTCAGCGCGACGTCGGCGGCCTTGGCCAGCGAGGATTCGCGCTCCGCGGTCATCGCGATGACAGGAATGCGGAAGCGCTTGGCGTAGGTGATCAGGTTCTTCATCTCCGGCTGCTCGCCGGACCAGGACAGCGCCAGGATGACGTCCTCGGGCGTGATCATGCCGAGATCGCCGTGGCTCGCCTCCGCGGCGTGGACGAAGAACGCAGGCGTGCCGGTCGAGGCAAAGGTCGCCGCGATCTTGCGGCCGATATGGCCTGACTTGCCGAGCCCGGTGACGATCAGCCGTCCCTTGGCGTTTCGG
>DATCXE010000734.1:0-2548 GCA_036565985.1 Bradyrhizobium sp. | reverse complement strand
GCCCGCACCGGAAAGCGGCTCTGGACGTATGATCCGAAGATCGATCGTGAGAAGGGCTATCGGGGGTGCTGCGACGTCGTCAATCGCGGCGTTGCGCTCTGGAAGGGCAAGGTGTTCGTCGGCGCGTATGATGGCCGGTTGATCGCACTCGATGCCGTCACCGGCAAGGTGGTCTGGGAAAAGGACACCGTCGTCAGCAAGGAACACTCCTACACCATCACGGGAGCGCCGCGGGTGTTCAACGGCAAGGTCGTGATCGGCAATGGCGGCGCGGAATATGGCGCACGCGGCTACGTCACCGCCTATGACGCGGAGACCGGCAATCAAGCCTGGCGCTGGTTCACCGTGCCCGGCGATCCGTCAAAGCCGTTCGAGGATGAATCGATGGCGGCCGCTGCCAAGACCTGGGACCCTGCGGGGAAATACTGGATCAACGGCGGCGGCGGCACGGCGTGGGACACCATCACCTTCGATCCCGACCTGAACCTCGTCTATATCGGCACCGGAAACGGCTCGCCGTGGAATCAGAAAATCCGCAGTCCCGCCGGCGGCGACAACCTCTATCTGTCATCGATCGTCGCGCTGAACGCGGATACCGGAAAATATGCCTGGCATTACCAGGAAACGCCCGGCGACCATTGGGACTATACCGCGACCCAGCCGATGATCCTGGCCGACATCAATATCGATGGCGCGCCGCGAAAGGTGATCCTGCACGCGCCGAAGAACGGCTTCTTCTTCGTCATCGACCGCACCAACGGCAAGTTCATCTCGGCAAAGAACTTCGTCGACGTGAACTGGGCGACCGGCTACGACGCCAACGGCCGCCCGATCGAGGTGAAGCAAGCGCGCGAAGACGCTGCCTATGACAGCATTCCCGGTCCGTTCGGGGCACACAACTGGCACCCGATGTCGTTCAATCCGCAAACCGGTCTGGTGTATCTGCCGGCGCAGGGCGTGCCGCTCAACCTCACGCCGGAAAAGGCGCTGACGCATAACGCACCGACGCCCGGCAAATTCGCCGCGGCGGCCGGCTGGAATGTCGGCTTCGTGCTGAACGGTGAGCCGCCAAAGAACCCGGCATTCGGACGGCTGCTGGCGTGGGATCCGGTCAAGCAGAAGGAAGCCTGGCGCGTCGAACACGTGGCGCCGTGGAACGGCGGCACACTGACGACGGCCGGCAATCTGGTGTTCCAGGGTACCGCCGACGGACGCTTCGTCGCCTACAACGCCACCACGGGCGAAAAGCTCTGGGAGTCTCCGACCGGTACGGGCGTGGTGGCGGCCGCCTCGACCTACATGCTCGATGGGCAGCAGTATGTTTCGATCGCGGTCGGCTGGGGCGGCGTGTTCGGAATTTCGCAGCGCGCGACCGAACTGCAAAGCCCAGGCACGGTCTACACTTTCGCGATCGGCGGCAAGGCGCCGCTGCCCACCTTCGTGAAGTACCAGACCGAAGGGCTGCTGAAGGGCGTGAAATATGATCCGAAGGACGTCCCTGAAGGCACTGCGATCTATGTCGCCGCCTGTGCGCAATGTCATGGCGTACCCGGCGTCGACAAAGGCGGCAACGTCAGAAACCTCGGCTACGTTTCGACCGAGACCATCGCCAACCTGAAGGACTTCGTATTCAAGGGACCGTTCCGCGATCAGGGCATGCCTGATTTCACCGGCAAGCTGAGGGAAGAGGACATTCCGAAGCTGCAGGCGTTCATCCAGGGTACCGCCGACGCGATTCGTCCGAAGAGCAACTAGCGGCCTTGGAGGCTGACTCAAAAACAGCACGCAAAATCGGGGACTCTTGATTTCGCTCGTCATGGCCGGGACAAGCCCGGCCATGACGAAAAGTGACGCCGCAGACCGTGCAACTGGGCTCCACGAGGACGCGGCTAGGCCGGTACCGCCGCCTTGGCCTCCGCGAGCGCTGCCTGCAACGCGGCTTCCTTGGTGTGGTCGAGCGATGTCTTCATCACCGTACCGCCTTCGCCCTTGAGCCTCTCAAGAACCTTGTCCGCGGTGGCCTTGCGCACCAGCACGAACAGCGCCGCCGTACCGGGCGCAATCGCGGCCGCGGTTTCCTTCATCCACTTGTCGTTGATGCCGAGGTCGGTCAAAGCCCCGCCAAGCGCGCCGGAGGCCGCGCCCACCGCGGCGCCAACCAGCGGCATCAAGAAAATCAGGCCAATGAGCGTGCCCCAGAAGGTGCCGGAGACCGCACCCGTGGTTGTCATGTTGATCAACTGGTTCAGCTTGATATTGCCCTTGGCGTCCTTGACGGCGACCACCGCATCGTCCAGTTCGAGCAGATATTCTTTCTGCATCGCCAGCAGCTTTTGACGGACTTCCTCCGCCTTGGCCTCGGTCGGGAATCCGATCACCACGAGATCACTCATGTTCGACACTCCGGTTGAGACTGGTCACGATCGGCGATCTTCGCGGAGACGGCGGCAGGTCTCAGGGCCGCGCCGCCGTTCCCGCGCGTGCCGATGCACTCAGTATCCATACTGACCCGGGCAGACCCAGGCGCCGTAGGAATTGTAGCCGCAGC
>DATCXE010000730.1:0-4454 GCA_036565985.1 Bradyrhizobium sp. | reverse complement strand
CGGTGCCGCCGACCTACCTGTTCTGCCTGGAGATGATGGATGCCGCCGAGCCCTTCGAATTCCTGACGGCGCTCGACATCGACCTCGCCCGCGTGCTGCATGGCGAGCAGCGTTTTGACTATCACGCGCCCGTCGTGGTCGGCGACACCGTGACATTCAAGCCGCGGGTCACCAGCGTGACCGAGAAGAAGGGCGGGGCGATGACCCTGATCGTGGTCGAGACTGAAGTGACCAACCAGCACGGCGTCCACGTCGCCGACATTTCGCGCACGATCGTGGTGCGCAATGCGAGGCCGTCATGAGCACAGATTCTCCGTCGATCGGCGAGCGTCTCGTCCACAAGGAGTTTCCGCCGATCACCCGCCACCGGCTCGCGCTCTACTGTGGTGCGTCCGGCGATCACAACCCGATCCATGTCGACATCGATTTCGCGAAGCAGGCCGGGTTTGCCGATGTCTTCTCGCACGGCATGCTGGTGATGGCCTATCTCGGGCAGGCGCTGACGGACGCGGTCGCGCCGTCACGCATCCGCTCGTTCTCGACCCGCTTTGTCGCAATCACGCAACTCGGCGCGAAGCTGACCTGCGACGGAACGGTCACCGAACTGCTGGAAGAGGCGGGCGAGCGGCGCGCCAGGCTCGCGCTCACCGCAAAGGACCATGCCGGCGAGATCAAGCTCGCCGGCGAAGCCATCATCGCGCTCTAGGGAGAGATCATGTCGAAACTGAAAGGGAAGGTCGCGCTCGTCTCGGGCTCGGGCCGCGGCATCGGGCGCGCGATTGCGCTGAAGCTCGCAAGCGAGGGCGCCAGGGTCGTGGTCAACGATCTCGATACCGAGCCGGGCGATGCCGTGGTCGCCGAGATCAAGGCGGCCGGCGGCGAGGCGGTCGCGGTCAATGGCAGCGTGACGGAGCCGGGCTTTGCCGATCGCTTCGTGGGCGCTGCGATCGAACGCTTTGGCGGGCTCGACATCATCGTCAACAACGCCGGCTATACCTGGGACTCCACGATCCAGAAGATGACCGACGAGCAGTTCCAGGCGATGCTGGACGTCCACCTCGTCGCTCCCTTCCGCATCATGCGTGCCGCCGCCGAACCGATCCGGGTGATGGCGAAGAAGGAGGCCGAGGCCGGCCGCGAGGTGTTCCGCAAGGTCGTCAACATCTCCTCGATTGCCGGCCTCTACGGCAATGCCGGGCAGGCGAGCTATTCGTCCGCGAAGGCGTCGCTGGTCGGGCTGACCCGCACCATGTGCAAGGAGTGGGGCCGCTACAAGGTCAACGTCAATTGCGTGGCTTTCGGGCTGATCAACACCCGTCTGACCCAGCCGATCGAGGCGCAGCAGAATACCATCGACGTCGCCGGCCGCGACATCAAGGTCGGCGTGCAGCCGCAGATGCTGGAAGCGATGGGCCGGATGATCCCGCTCGGGCGCGGCGGCACGCCGGAGGAGGCGGCAGACGCGGTCTATCTGTTCTGCAGCCCGGAATCGAACTATATCAGCGGCCAGGTGATCGTCGCCGGCGGCGGACTGCTCATCTGATTGCGAGGCTCACATGCCATACCGCTCCTCCTGGATGACCGAAGAACTCGACGTCTTCCGCGACCAGTTCCGGAAATTCCTGGCCAAGGATCTGGCGCCGCATGGCGAGAAATGGCGTGAGCAGAAGATGGTCGATCGCTTCGCCTGGCGCGGACTTGGCGAGATGGGGGCGCTGCTGCCGAGCGTCCCCGAGGAATATGGCGGATTGGGCGCGACCTTCGCCTATGATGCCGCGGTGCTCGAGGACATCGAAAGCACGGTGCCGGAGGTCACGACGGGCGTCTCCGTGCACAGCGCCATCGTCGCCCACTACATCCTCAATTACGGCTCCGAGGAGCAGAAGAAGCGCTGGCTGCCGAAGATGGCCTCTGGCGAGATGGTCGGCGCGGTCGCCATGACCGAGCCCGGAACCGGCTCGGACCTGCAAAGCGTCAAGACCACCGCGAAGAAGCAGGGCAATTCCTATGTCATCAACGGTCAGAAGACGTTCATCACCAACGGACAGGCCGCCGATCTCGTCATCGTGGTCGCGCGCACCGGCGAAGCCGGCGCCAAAGGGCTCTCGCTGATCGTGGTCGAGACTGCCGGCGCGGACGGCTATCGTCGCGGGCGCAACCTCGACAAGATCGGCCTGCACGCCTCCGATACGTCTGAACTGTTCTTCGACAATGTCGTGGTGCCGCCGGAGAATCTGCTCGGCAAGGAAGAAGGCCAGGGCTTTGTCCAGTTGATGCAGCAACTGCCGCAGGAGCGTCTCGCGCTCGCGGTCGGCGCCGTCGCCTCGATGGAGCGCGCGATCAATCTTACCACCGACTACACGAAAGAGCGCACAGCCTTCGGCAAGCCGCTGATGGATTTCCAGAACACCGCCTTCAGGCTTGCCGAGCGCAAGACCGAAGCGGTGATCGCGCGCGTCTTCGTCGACTGGTGCGTCGAGCGCCTCGTCGCAAAAGACCTCGACACCGTCACCGCTTCGATGGCGAAATACTGGTGCTCCGAAAAGCAGGTGCAGACCGCCGACGAATGCCTTCAGCTGTTCGGCGGCTACGGCTACATGCGGGAATATCCGATCTCGCGGATGTTCGTCGATTCCCGGATCCAGAAGATCTACGGCGGCACCAACGAGATCATGAAGCTGCTGATTGCTCGCTCGTTGTAAGCGAAACTCCGATCGCACGGGTCGTCACGTAGGCACCCCTGTGAAAGACGAGCGGATTGCAGTCAGCCTCCTCGCCCGAGAGCACTTCGCCTAAAATGATATCGTGATCGCCGGCCTTGTGGATCGTGGTGACGCGGCAGCACAGTTGAGCGGCCGCACCCTCCAGCAGCGGCAGGCCGTCGGGGCTGAAAGCAACGGCGATGTCCTCGAACCGGTTGCTCTGCTTGCCCGTAAAGCGGGCCGACAGATCGGATTGATGGTGGCCGAGAATGTTCACTGAGAACAATCCGCGTTTGCGGATTGCCGCTCCCGTCGCGCTGCCTTCGTTGGTGCAGAACAGGATCAGGCACGGCGTGAGGGATACCGATGTCAGCGAATTGATGGTCGCGCCAAACAGTTCGCCCTCGCATTCGGTGGCGATGACGGCGACGCCGGTCGGAAATGCGCCCATCACCGAGCGGAAGCGCTTGGGATCGATGGCCTGCATGTTCATGTCACCACGGCTCCTCAAGGCGTCGTCGGAGCAGCCATGGGCCTGCTCCGACATCGTCGGTCATTTTCGCATCATGTGATAGCTGAGCTCACCGGGATCCGTGAGATCAGGAACCTTCCAGCCGTCGAGGTCGTATTCGGCCATGCAGTCCTCGGCAAAGCCCTTGAAGCGGTCGGCATTGCCGGATGCCTGCGCGCCGAACAGGCAGTAGCGGCGGATTTCCTCGGTCGAGCCGCCATAATTGATCTCATATAGTTCGTGACGGCCACCGAACTCGCTGCCGATACAGTCCCACAACAGCTTGAGCAGCTTGACGCGCTCCTCGGCCTTGTAGCCGTTGGAGCCGCGCAAATAGCGATCGAGATATGGGCGGATCTCGCCGTTCTTGAAATCGCTGGAATGGCTGTTGAGGTAGATCAGGCCGGAGGCGACCGTCTGCTCGATCAGATACTTCACCTTGGTGTAGGCCATGGTGGCGATGATCTGATAGGCGTTGCCGGGATCCATGTTCGGCAGCACATAGTCCCCGATCCAGGGCTTTGGATCGCGCACCATCGCATCCGACAGGCTCCAGAACAGATTTCGCCAGGCGATCACCTCGCCGACATTGGCCTGAACGCCGCGATAATCCTTGGTGCCGGCGGCCTCCGTCGCCTTCAGCAAAAGACCGCTGATGAAGTCGAGCTTGACGGCAAGCCGCGTGCAGCCATGCACGACGAAGCGTGGCAAAAATCCGGTGCGCGGGAAGAAATTGTTCGCCTTCTCGATGTCGCCGTAAACGAACACGTTTTCCCAGGGCACCAGAACCTTGTCGAGAATGAACACGGCGTCGTTCTCGTCGAGCCTGCTCGAGATCGGATAGTCGAACGGACTTCCCATCACGCTCGCGCTCATCTCGTAGGAAGTGCGGCAGATGAATTTCACGCCCGGCGCATTGGTCGGCACCATGAACACGACCGCGAATTTCTTGTCCTGGAGCGGGATCAGGCCGTGATGCGCGACGAAGGTGTAGTTCGTCAGCACCGATCCGGTCGCGACCACCTTGGCGCCGGATACGACGAGGCCGGCGTCGGTCTCCTTTTCGATATGGCAGCAGACATCGGCGACTTCGTTCGGCGGCCGGTCGCGATCGATCGGCGGATGGATGATGGCGTGATTGATGAACGGCACGCGTTCCTGGCTGAATTTGTACCAGCGCTTCGCGTTGTCCTGATAGGGCTCGTAGAAATCCGAATTGGCGCCAAGGGTCGCGAGAAACG
>DATCXE010000715.1:0-3519 GCA_036565985.1 Bradyrhizobium sp. | reverse complement strand
GCCGATCCGGTGCTTTACGCGAAGCGCCTGACGGCGAAGTGGACAATGGCGCCAAAGGGCGGCGAGACCTACGAGGCCGTGCAGCACCGGATGCGCGACTGGTACGATTCGGTTAAGAGCGATACCGTCGCCGTGGCCCATGGCGGCACGGCGCGGGCGCTGATGGTGGCCCTCGGCATCGAAACCCCGGCCAGCGCCGCCGACCTCCTGATCGAGCAGGGCGCGGTCTACGTGTTCCGCGACGGCGGGCTGAAGAAGTATAGTTAAGGCCGAGGCTTATGAGCTCCGTCATTCCGGGGTGCGAAGCGAACCCGGAATCTCGAGATTCTCAGGGGCGCAAGGGGCGCCCCATAGTTCTATGCTTCGCATAGCCCCGGAATGACGCTCTGGCGGTTTGACCGCCGTGCTCCCTCGCGTTACCACAAGTCTGAATTGACTTATTGTTGGCGAGCAGCGCTCCAAATGTCCTTCAACACCTTCGGCCACATGTTCCGGGTCACGACCTTCGGCGAAAGCCACGGGATCGCGATCGGCTGCGTGGTCGATGGCTGCCCGCCGCTGATCCCGCTCACCAACGAAGACATCCAGCACGATCTCGATCGCCGCCGTCCCGGCCAGTCGCGCTTCACCACCCAGCGGCAGGAGCCGGATACGGTAAAAATCCTGTCCGGCGTGATGGCGCATCCCGAGACCGGCGTGCAGGTGACGACGGGCACGCCGATTGCGCTATTGATCGAGAACACCGACCAGCGCTCCAAGGACTATTCCGAGATCAAGGACAAGTTTCGGCCTGGCCACGCCGACTTCACCTACGAGGCCAAATACGGCCTGCGCGATTATCGCGGCGGCGGCCGTTCGTCGGCGCGCGAGACCGCGACGCGGGTCGCGGCCGGCGCCATCGCGCGAAAGATTCTGCCCGACGTGAAGGTCCGCGGCGCGCTGGTGCAGATGGGTCCGCACAAGATCGATCGCGACAAGTGGGACTGGGACGAGATCGCGCGCAACCCGTTCTTCTGCCCGGACAAGGACAAGGCCGCGTTCTTCGAGCAATATCTCGACGGCATCCGCAAGAGCGGCTCTTCGATCGGCGCAGTGATCGAAGTCGTTGCCGAAGGCGTGCCGCCCGGCCTTGGCGCACCGATCTACGCCAAGCTCGACGGCGAACTGGCGGCCGCGATGATGAGCATCAACGCCGTGAAGGGCGTCGAGATCGGGGCAGGGTTTGGCGCCGCCGAATTATCGGGCGAGGAAAACGCCGACGAGATGCGCACCGGCAACAACGGCACGCGGTTTCTTTCCAACCATGCCGGCGGCGTGCTCGGCGGCATCTCCACCGGTCAGCCGGTGGTGGTGCGCTTTGCGGTGAAGCCGACGTCGTCGATCCTGTCGCCGCGCAAGACGGTGGATCGCGCCGGAGCCGACACCGACATCATGACCAAGGGCCGCCACGACCCCTGCGTCGGCATCCGTGCGGTGCCGGTGGGCGAGGCCATGATGGCCTGCGTGCTGGCCGATCACTTGCTGCGCCATCGCGGACAGGTCGGCGGGTAGGGGCGGCGCCCCTACTGCATGGCCGCTGCGATCTTCTCCGCCGACATCAAAACCGGGAAATTGGTGTTGGCGCACGGCACCACCGGGAAGATCGAGGCGTCCACCACGCGTAATCCCTGCACGCCCTTGACGCGGCCTTGCGTATCGACGACCGCCATCGGATCGTCCTCGCGACCCATCCGGCACGAGCACGAGGCGTGCCACACGCCGATCGCCGACTTGCGCACGAAGGCCTCAAGCGCTTCGTCGTCGCTCATGACCTGCTCGAACGTAAAACCTTCGACGACGAAATTGTCGATCATGTAGTGGCGCAGCGCCGCCGGCCCGTCCATCAGCTTGGCGGCGATGGCGGTGAGGATCTTGTTCCTGGTGTTGACCACGCCGATCTTGCGCACGCGGTCCGAATAGGCCGCCGGGAACGGCTTGTCGGTCACCGCCTTGAGCGGCGCGCTCATCTGCAAGCCCGCCATCTTGCGAAAGCCGCTCATCAAGCGATCGAGATCGCGCTTGTCGGACAACAGGTTGAACTCGACGATCGGTTCTTCCCGCGGGTCGCGCGAGGCGAGCTTGACCTGACCGGTCTCCGAATAGGTCTTGTTGACGAAGGTGAGCAGCGAGCCGATCTGCTCGCCGACCGAATGCCAGGCCGATTTGGTGATGACGACGACGAACATGTCGCCGGCGGGGATACCGGGGAGCCCCGATGAATAACGCAGCCCCATCTGCATATGGCGCCTGGTGTGCGCGTTCATGCGCGCGCCGCGACGGACATACGAGGACAGCGAGATCGAGGGATGGTCCATCAGGCGCTGGCCGACGCCTGCGAGGCCCGCCAGCACCGGAATGCCCATGTCCCTGAGATGTCCGACCGGTCCGATGCCGGCGCGCAACAGATGCGCCGGAGAATGAATGGCGCCGGACGAGAGGATGATTTCGCGGCCACGGAACTCCTGCTCGCGGCCATCGACCAGCGCCTTGACGCCGACGCATTGGGTGCCTTCGAACAGCAGCTCCCTCACTTGCGTCTTGGTCGAAATCGTCAGGTTGGCGCGCTGGCGGGTCGCGCGATCGAGATAGCCCATGGCGGCCGAGACGCGTTGCTCGTCCTGGTTGGAGTGCGTCACCGGGAAATAGCCGTCGACGAACTCACCGTTCTGGTCGGGCAGGAACTTGAAGCCGGCGAGCTTGCAGGCCTCGGCCATTGCCTGCGAGTGCTTGGTCCAATGCGCTTGCGGAATGCGGCGGACAGGGATGCGGCCATCCTTGCCGTGGTAGGGACCGTCGAAATCGAGGTCGTGCTCGACCTTCTTGAAATAGGGCAGCACGTCCTTCCAGCTCCAGCCCGTGGCGCCGCGCGCTTCCCACTCATTGTAATCCGTCGGCGCGCCGCGGTTGGCCATCTGTCCGTTTATCGAGGAACCGCCACCCAGCACGCGCGCCTGTTCATATTTACGCAGCGGCGGCCTGGCCTCGTCGGGATTGTTGTGGCTGACGACCTGGGTCGTGACCTTGAGTTCGGTCCAGTGGAAGCGCGGATCGAAATACGCCGTTCCCGGATAGCTGTCGCGAATTTCCGGTGGTTCGTCGCCGGGCGGCGTGTCCTGGCCCGCTTCGCAGAGCAGGACCTTGTTGGCGCTCTTCGCGGACAGCCTGTGGGCCATGACCGAGCCCGCCGACCCGCCGCCGACGATGATGTAGTCGTACACTGGATGTTTCCCCCTCTTTTATGTTGCGAAGCTAGCGCAGCTCCGACGCCGGGTCACGGCAGCTCCTGACATACCGCAACTGCTTCCATGCATTGCCACGAACGAGGCGAGCCTTGACGTTTCGCTGACTTGCACGGCAAATACCGGCGCCATGGATGCATCGAGACTGCGAGAGCTGACCGACTGGCTGATCGACGGCGGGCGATCCGCGGCCAGCCCGGGCCGGTTCATGGCGGAGACCTGCGAACGCATGGTCGCGGCG
>DATCXE010000712.1:0-6010 GCA_036565985.1 Bradyrhizobium sp. | reverse complement strand
CGGGTCGAGCGTGCGGCCCCGCCGCCGCAATTCGAGACCGCGCCGCTTCGCGCGGCGGCGCGCGTTACTGCGCCGCAGCGCCTCGATCACTACGGCCGCGCCGCTCCCGCACGCAGCCCGGCCGAGGAGAAAGTGATCGATATCCCGTCCTTCATCGGCCGCAAAGCGAACTGAGCGGACGCGGCTCACGATGCTGGTAATACGCGATCGGCGACCACGGGAGAGGGCGGCCTTGTCTCCCGAATGAGCTGCAACAATGCAATGAAATTATAAAGGAAGGCCAAGGCCCACAGCGTGAAGAACTGGGGCTGAACCGCGGATAGCGGCGCGCCGAGTTGCGACAACTTCACGAAGCCGTTGATCGCGGATGTACTCGGCACGAGATACGACACCATCCGGATAACCGGTGGGATCGCTTCGCTGGGCCAGGAAAAGCCCGCGATCATGAACAGCGGCAAGCCGGCCGCGGCCAGGACGAGCGAGACCCTGACCGGCTTTCGAAAGATGCCCGCGACGACAAAACCAAGGCCTGCAACCGAAAGAACGAACGGAACGGCAAAAACGAGGATCGGCACGACATCGCCAAGTCGGGGCACGCCATACACATAGGGCAGCACGATCAGGTATACCGGCAGAATGATTGCCTGCAGCGCGAGATAGGCAAGTAGTTTGCCCGCAATGACCGTCACCGGCAGGGGGCGGCTGCGGCCTCGCTCGGCGGGGGTGGCGTCGGGCCAGGTGCCGAGCAGCGCAACGCCCATCAGCAGGGTTTGCTGGAGAAGCAACACGAATGCGGCCGGCAGCACGTAGGTCGCATAGCCGCCTTCGGGATTGAACACCGGGACCGCTGTCAGACGCAGCGGGTCCGTCGCCGCGGGAGCGAGCGCCGGATCGACGCCGATGCCGATCAGGCGCGCGGTCTCCACCTCCACGCCAATGGTGCGCGCCACGGCGGCGACGGCGCCCGCTACGCGCTGATAGATCAGGAAATAGCTGGCGTCGGCATAGAGCGCGACGGGCGAGGGGCGGCCGTGCAACAGCTCCCGCTCGAAAAATTGCGGGATCACCAGAATTCCGTCGACCCTGCGCGCGTAAACCTCACGCTCCGCGCTGGCGAGGTCCGGCAACTGCCTGACGATTGCGACATCGGGCGTGGCATCGACGCGGCGCGCAAGATCCCGGCTGCTCTGCGTTCCGTCGCGATCGACGACGGCGATGGGCACGTCGCGCAGCGCCTCATTCAGATAAGGCTGCGGATAGAAGAACGCGTAGAAGATGGCGCCGAGGACGAGCACGGAAAATGCCGGCTTGACTGTGAAGATGCGGCGAAGTTCGTCGCGAAACACGCCGAGAAGTCCGCTCATGAGGGCACCTCGGCGAGCGGCTGCGGCGCGGCTCGAAGGCGACTGTTCCGATCAGCGGAAAGGCGTATGCTCTCCGCCCTCCATGCAACCAGTCCGACAAGCCCCACCGTGAAGGCAAACAGGATCAGCAGCGGCTTCCAGGAGAGGTCGATCGGCGTGCCCCTCACGGTCTGGTCGATGCGGGCGGTCAAATACCATGTTCCCGGCAGCAGCGCGCCATAGATGTGCGAGAACGCGTTCATGCCGAGGCGCGGAAAGCCTATGCCCATGAAGCCGAACGCCGGCGCGGTCAGCAGCGTGCCGATGCTGACCGCGCTGACGGTCGGCTTGAGCAGCAGCGCCAGCAATGCGCCGAGAAACTGACAGGCGAGGATGAAGAGCAGACCAGCGACGATCAGCAGCAGGCTATGTCCACGTTGCGGCAGTCCAAACCCGGTAAACATCAGCACGTCTGACAGCCCAAGCACCAGCAAGAACAGGATGGTGTAGGGCAATATCTTGCCCGCCATGGCGGGCAATATTCCTCCACCCAGCCGGCGAAGGATACGAAGGCGATGGTTGGTTTCGACATCGAGGCCGACGGAATATGCCGAGGTCGTCACCATCACGACCTGCAAGACGCTCGGTATCAGCGCGGCCAGCAGAAAAAACACATAGTTCAGCGTCGGATTGAACAGCGCGTTGGTCTGAACCGGTATTGGTAGCAGATCGGTCTGGGCCATTTCCAGTGGTTGGCCTTGAGCGCTGCGGAGCGACAGGCGAATTCCGGCAGAAGCGGTCGGAACCGCTGCGTTCACGCCTCGCGCCGTGAGGTTTCCGGTGGTCAGGGTTTGCGTATTGTAAAAGAACACCACTTCCGGCCGGCGTGCGGCGAAGACATCACGCTGGAGGTCGCGCGGCAGCATCAGCAGTCCATGGATCTTGCCGGACAAGATCAGGTTGCGCCCTTCCGCAAGATCGCCGACACGCATCGCTACGGCGGAGTCGGGGGTCGCATCGACCATCCGCACGATGCTCCGGGACAAATCCGAACCGTCGAGATCGAGAACGCCGATCGGCAGCCGCGTCGCCAGGCCGGCGCTGAAGACGGCTGCGAGGAGAACCATCTGGGCCAGCGGCACGATCGTTGTCAGGCCGAGCAGGAAAGGGCGTCGCCGCAGCCAGCCGACCTCCCGCCAGAACACCAGCCAAAAGCCCGGTCGAATACGACTGCGGGCCAGCATGTCAGCGCCCTCGATTTGACCAGGCGACGATGGCGCTCATCCCGGGACGCAGGCCATCGACCGCCTGCAGGGGCAAGCCGCGGACTTCAAAGGTGCGCAGATCGAAATCGCCGGTGGCCCGCGTGGCCCGCCAAGCGGCGTATTGGCCCTGCACATTGATCATGGTGACGCGAACCGGAATGACCTGGGACTTCAGCGCGGGGACGATCACGTCGAACTGGTCGCCGATCTTCAATCCCCCGAGCAGGTCCTCGCGCAGGTTGAATGTGAACCAGAGCTTGTTCATGTCGATCATCGAGAACAGCGGCGCGCCCGCGCTGAAGTTCTCGCCGATCGCGGCCACGCGTGTCGTAACCTGGCCGTCAATCGGCGATCGAATGACGAATTCGGCGACATCGACGTCGCGTTGATTCAAGGTGGCTTCGGCTTGCTTGACCTGCGCCGCCGCGAGCGCGCGCTCCTCCTTGCTTGCGCCGGTCGTCGCAAACTTCAATGCGGCTTCCGCGGACTCCTGCTTGCGGATGGCCAGTTCGAGATTGCGGGTTACCTCGTCGACCCGGGCCTGCGGCGCGTTACCGGTGCGGGCCAGTTCGGTCTGTCTCTTGTAGGTCTCCTGACTGAGCGTCACATCGGCCTTCGCCGCGTCCAGATCGGCCTGCCGGGCCGCAATGGTCTCGGGGCGGGTGCTGTTGATGCGATCGAGATCGGCCCTCGCCACGGCCAGGGCCGCTTGTGCAGCGAACCGCGCCGCGACGAGTTGCGGGCTTTCCAGCTCGGCGATCATCGCTCCCTGATTCACCGTGTCGCCAACATCGGCCTTCAGCGTGACGACCCGGCCTGCAACGCGCGGGCTGATGTCGACCCGATCCGCCGAAACCTCTCCCTGGATCGTCAGGGGCGGCGGCCGCGTCGCCAGCCACAGCATGGTGCCAAACGCCGCCGCGACAACGGCTCCGATGAGCCAGCGCATCGACTTGCTGCCCATGCTGCGGGTCCTTTCGAACTATCCTGCGTCGTTGCGGGCCATCTCGACCAAGCCTTGTCGCGCGGAGCGCGCCGATCAACGGACTAACCGGACCGATGCTAGCATAGCTATCGCAGGTCACCAGAGCGAACCCACAGACAGGGATAGCCTGAGCCCTCGCAGGCTTCTCGCCTGCCGTTCGGGGGAGCCGCTTAACCCGCCCTCACTTCATCCCCGTGCAACTCGCATAGAACGTCGTCGTCGCCGGCCAGTCCGAGAACATGCCGCGGATGCCGACCTGCTTTGCGAGCACGTCGAGCACGGTCAGCGTGTCGCCGTCGCGGTCGATCGCTGACTTGACCGAGCGGTGATAGAAGCCGCCGCCCTTGTGCAGCGGGCCGTCACGTTCCAGCGACCAGCCGATCAGGTCGAGGCCGGCGGCCTTGGCAGCCTTCGCGTATTCGGACGGCACGATTTCCTTGTTGTCGTTCAGCGCCAGCATGGTCCAGATCGGCGGCGCCAGGATTTTTACGCCATGCGCTTTCAGTTCCGCCATCGAGGGCTTCCAGGTCTCCGGCTTGTTGGGATCGAGACCCTGCTTCTCGTAACGGTCTTCGAGGTAGACGGCCTGCGCTCCGAACGTTGGTTCGGTCTTGATCCAGAACAGCACGTCGGCGAGGTTGAAGCTCTGGGCGAACACGTGTTCGGGCGGGATGCCGGCCTTCTTGTAGGCGTCCAGCATCTGGGCGGCGTATTTCTCCTGGGTGTAGTCGCCGTCGAACGGCATCGGCACCTCGGGTGCCTTCAGTTCCGGCGTGAACTTCGCGCCCATGCTTTTGATCAGCGCGATGCTTTCGTCATGGGTCATCAACGTGCCGGAGTTGGCGTAAAGATCCGTGCGCCAGCGCGGCGTTCCGTTCTGAAATTCCTCCGGCGTCTTGGCATCGGGATTGAAGCCGTCCATCTTCGCGGCGAGCGTCCTGAATTCCGCCAGCGTGATATCGGAAGTGCAGCATTTGGCCGACGCCTTCCTGCCGGTGGCGGGATCGGCCGGGCTGAAGGCCTGCGTGCACTTGGCCGCCAGCGCCGGCACCGACAGGATGTTGGTCGTGGTGTGCAGGTCGCACTGCGAATGCCGGCAGACCAGTTCGCGGTCCTTTGTAAACGTCACGTCGCATTCGATGATGCCGGCGCCCATGCGTGCGGCCGCGATGTAGGATTCGCGGGTGTGCTCGGGAAATTCCAGCGCAGCACCTCGGTGGCCGATGGAAAAATCGGTCTTGCGGAAGGGGCCGGTGCACTGGGCAAGCTGCGTCTTCAGCGGCCCGTCCTTCATCTTGTCCACCAGGTAAAACGGTCGCGGCCCGATCTGCGGTTCGCGCGGCAGGGCGACATCCTGCGCCGCGGCGGGCAGCATCGTGGTGGTCAGCAACAGGAGCGCGGTCAGAACGGAGCGATGGCGGGCCGGCATGGGTGGGTCCTCGGATATCGTGTTGCGTGCGGCCTTGATATCACGGAGCATGTGACAGTTGCGTGTGGGCTCGAAATCTGGCTCATCCGCGTCATCAAGTTGTGTAGGGTGGCACGCCACGCCATGCCAATTATAAGGTGTCAAACCTCATCCTGAGGAGCCGCGTAGCGCCGTCTCGAAGGATGAATGCCGCAGTGGGGCCTTCATGGTTCGAGACGACGCGGAGCCTGTCATCGGGCCGCGCTACGCGCGGACCCGTTGGCGCCTCCTCACCATGAGGGTTTGCTGGTTCCTACAAGAACAATTCGAGGGAGAATGAAATGCCCGCAGCCTTTTTCGTCGTTCGCGCCACGGTGACCGATGCGTCCAAACGCCAGGCGTTCGACGCCTGGTATTCGCGCGAGCATCTGCCGGACGCGGTGAAATCGTTCGGCGCCGTGAAGGCATGGCGCTACTGGAGCCTCACCGAGCCATCGCTGCATCACGCGATGTATCAGTTTTCCGATCAGGCGGCGCTGGATCGCGCGATGGAAGGGCCGCACCTGAAGCGCCTGATCGACGATTTCAACCGTGACTGGCCCGACGTGACGCGCACGCGCGAGTCGCTGGTGCTGGCGGAGGAACTTACCGCGTAACTATAGCGTTTTCGAGCGAAGTGGATGCCGGTTCGCGTGAAGAAAACGCGTCAAAACAAGAATCTAGAGCTTTGGTTCTGATCAATCAGAACCGAAGCGCGTCGCGCCGGACAAAACCGCGGCCACGAAGCTGAACGCGCAGTTCAGCGGCCATTCATCTGACGGCATCGACACTCTCTTCCTCGCGTCAGCCGAAACGAGGAGGAGATGTCATGGAACGCCGGGACTTTCTGAAACTCGCGCTTGGATTTGTTGCCGGCGGCGCAGCGCTCGCGGCCGGCGCGCAGGCGGCGCCTCTGCTGCCTGCTCCGCTCGTCGACAACGGCAGGCTTCCTGCCAATCCGGATGCCCAG
>DATCXE010000700.1:0-2792 GCA_036565985.1 Bradyrhizobium sp. | reverse complement strand
GCTGCGGTTACCGTCTTCCGGCGCCATCGCGCCGGAAGTCACTTGCGCCGGATAAGGAAGCGATAAGCAATGGCTGAGCCGGTCTATCGTCGCGTCGTGATCAAGCTTTCAGGCGAGTATCTCGCCGGCAGCGAGTCTTTCGGCATCGACCAGCCCACCATTGACCGTATCGCGGGCGAACTGATCGCCGCCCAGAAACTCGGCATCGAGGTAGCCGTCGTGATCGGCGGCGGCAACATCGTTCGCGGCGTGGAAGTGTCGTCGCGTGGCGTCTCGCGCCCGACCGGCGACACCATGGGTATGCTCGCCACCATGATGAACTGCCTCGCGCTGGAGGCCGCCATCGAGCGCAAGGGGACGCCGGCGCGGACCCTGTCGGCGTTCGTGATGCCCGAGATTTCCGAGCTGTTTACCCGTAGTGCGGCGCACAAATACCTGTCCGAGGGACGAATCGTCCTGCTCGGCGGTGGAACCGGTAATCCGTTCTTCACCACCGACACCACGGCGGTGCTGCGCGCGGCCGAAATCGGCGCGCAGGCGGTGCTCAAGGCCACCAATGTCGACGGCGTTTACAGCGCCGACCCCAAAAAGGACCCGTCGGCCAAGCGTTTCGACCGGTTGACGCACTCGCAAGCTATCCAGGGTGGCTATAAGGTGATGGATGCAACCGCATTCGCCCTTGCCCGCGAGACGTCGCTGCCTATCATCGTATTCTCGATCGCCGAGCCGGGTTCGATCGGCGCGATCCTGCGCGGGAACGGCCACGGCACGGTCGTTGCCGGCTGACACGCCGGTACTGCTTCGAACCGCTGGTCCCAGGACGCCGGCGGCTGGTTTCTGAGGAGGGGAGAGCGTTATGCCCACGCCTGGTTTTGACATCAACGAATTGAAGCGCCGCATGCAGGGAGCGACCCAGTCGCTCAAGCACGAACTGGGCGGACTGCGCACGGGTCGCGCGGCAGCCTCCATGCTCGAGCCGGTGCAGGTCGAGGCGTATGGCTCGCATATGCCGCTCAACCAGCTCGCCACCGTCAGCGTGCCCGAGCCGCGGCTGCTTTCGGTGCAGGTGTGGGACAAGTCCATGGTCAAGGCCGTGGAGAAGGCGATCGTCGATTCCAATCTCGGCCTGTCGCCGGCGACCGAAGGGCAGGTGCTGCGCCTGCGGATTCCCGAACTCAACCAGGAGCGCCGCAAGGAACTGGTGAAGGTCGCGCACAAATACGCCGAAGCCGCCAAGGTCGCGGTTCGCCACGTCCGCCGCGACGGGCTGGATATCGTCAAGAAGCTCGAGAAGAATCACGAGATTTCCGAAGACGACCAGGAACGCCTCGCCAACGATGTGCAGAAGGCGACCGACGGGATCATTGCCGAAATCGATCAGTTGCTTGCGACAAAGGAAAAGGAAATCCTCACCGTTTGATCGCTTGCGATCAAACGGTGCGATCGCCAATTGAGATCGCTGACCGAGGGTCGCTGCTCGAGATCGCTGCTTGGGATTGGTCCTGGAATTTTAGATGATGTCGAACGCCGCTGCGCCAGCTACGGAAGGACCGGATCGAACCGGCCCGTTGCATGTGGCGATCATCATGGACGGAAACGGGCGCTGGGCGGCAGCGCGCGGCCTTCCGCGTGCCGAAGGTCATCGCCGCGGCGTTGATGCGCTGCGCCGCGTCGTTCAGGCCGCCCATGAACTTGGCATCCAGTATCTGACGATCTTCTCGTTCAGTTCCGAGAACTGGTCGCGGCCGGCGACCGAAATCGGCGATCTGTTCGGACTGCTCCGCCGCTTCATCCGCAACGACCTGGCGACGCTGCACCGCGACGGCGTCCGCGTCCGCGTGATCGGCGAACGGACAGGGCTGGAGCCGGACATCTGCGCGCTGCTGAGCGAGGCCGAAGAACTGACCAGGGCCAACACCAGGCTCAATCTCGTGGTCGCCTTCAATTACGGATCGCGCCAGGAGATCGCGGGCGCCGCGCAACGGCTGGCGCTCGAAGTGGCCGAGGGCAGGCGCGATCCGGCATCGATCGATGCCGATGCGCTCGGTCGGTATCTCGATGCGCCCGACATTCCCGATCCCGACCTCATCATCCGCACCAGCGGCGAGCAGCGGCTGTCGAACTTCCTGATGTGGCAGGCCGCCTACAGCGAGCTCGTGTTCGTGCCGATCCACTGGCCGGATTTCGACAAGGCCGCGCTGGAAAGCGCGATTGCCGAATACGCCAGACGGGAGCGCCGTTTCGGCGGTCTGGCTGCGAAAACCGGATCGTGACCGAGCGCGAGGCCGCGCCGGCGGCAGCGAGCGAGTCCGATTCGCACGGTGAATCCGAGTCGCGTGGCGAATCCGCTTCGCGCAATCTCCTGATGCGCATCGTCGTGGCTGCCGTGCTGATTCCGTTCGCGGTCGGGATCGCCTATGCCGGCGGCTGGCTGTGGACCGCGCTGGTGACGTTCGCGGCAATTGGGCTGTTTCTGGAATGGCTGGCGGTCGTCGGCCTCGCCGGCGTGATGCGCGTGAGCGTGCCGGGCGTGGTGGCGCTTGCGGTCGCCGGACTTTGTCTCGCGATCGGCCGTATCGATGCTGCCCTGATCGTGCTCGCCGTCGGCCTCGTCGTGGCGGTATCGATTGCGCCGGATCGAAGGAGCTGGGTCGCCGCGGGATTTCTTTATGCCGCGGCGGCAGAAATCGCCTCGGTTCTGCTGCGTCTCGATCCCGTGAGGGGATTCGCCGCGCTGATGTTCGTATTGCTGATCGTGTGGGTTACCGATAGCGGCGGGTATTTCGCCGGCC
>DATCXE010000682.1:0-10527 GCA_036565985.1 Bradyrhizobium sp. | reverse complement strand
GCAAGCCGCACCGGCCGATCTATGAACGCGCGATGGCGCTCGCCGCCGAGCGCCGCGGCCATCCTGCGCCGCTCGACCGCGTGCTGGCGATCGGGGATTCGGTGCGGACCGACCTGACGGGCGCCCACGGCTTCGGAATCGATTGCCTGTTTGTGACCCGCGGCATCCATTCCGAGGATTTCGAGGGCATCGACCAACTCGACCCGGCCTCGGTCAAGGAACTGTTCGGCCATCCGCCGAAGGCGCTGATGCGCGAATTGCGCTGGTGAGTGCTGCTCGTTCCCCGGACGCAGCGCAGCACGCAGTGGTGCGCTGCTGAGCCGGGGCCCATCTGTGTGGAGCGGTAGGTCCCGGCTCTGCGGCGCATCGCCGAAGTGGCGCTGCACCGCGTCCGGGACAGGAGAGAATTACGCTGTCGCCAAAGCTTACGCCGTCGCCATGTCCGGGAAGACCGCCTCGATCTTGGTCTTCAGCGTGGCCGCGTTGAACGGCTTGACGATGTAGTTGTTGACGCCGGCCTTCTTGGCCGCGATCACGTTCTCGGTCTTGGATTCCGCCGTGATCATGATGAAGGGCGTGGTGGCGAGGTTGGGATCGGCGCGAACTTCCTTGAGCAGGTCGTAGCCGGTCATCGGCTCCATGTTCCAGTCGGAAATCACGAGCCCGTATTTCTTGCCGCGCATCTTGTCCAGCGCCTGTGAACCGTCGCTGGCATCGTCGATGTTGTCGAAGCCGAGCTGCTTCAAAAGATTTCGGATGATGCGGATCATGGTGCCGTAGTCATCGACCACCAGAACCGGCATGGACAAATCAACCGCCATCTTTTCCCCCACTCCAACGCTTACGACACTAACGATCCGCAGGCCTGCGCGACCCGCAGTCCTCCCCCAACACCTAGCATCAGCCGTTAAACAGCCAGTTAATCGGGCCCGGGCGGATTGTACTCGTTTTGAGACGACCGGCCCGCTTGACTTGATGGGCAGCGCCGCGTCACGGTCCGGCCGCGTTCGCCGAAGCCTAAGAATTCCTCAAGAATCCCTGAAATGACACCTGAATTTACCGTTATACGGGACACCACCCCTGCCGCCGATATCCCCCGGGGCGCCGTGGTCGCCATGGGCAATTTCGATGGCGTCCATCTGGGCCACCGGGCCGTGATCGCCGCCGCCCTGCGGATGGGCCAGGCCCATGGAAAACCGGCATTTGCCGTCACCTTCGAGCCGCATCCGCGCAGCTTCTTCAGCCCGAACAGCCCGCAATTCCGCCTCTCCGACGAAACCAACAAGCTCCGGCTTTTGGCCGGGACCGGGCTCGCCGGCGCCGTGGTGATGACCTTCGACAAGTCCCGCGCCGGCACCTCGGCGCAAGATTTCATTCACCATGACCTGATCGAGCGCCTCGGCATCAGCGGAATTGCGGTCGGCTACGACTTTCATTTCGGCAAGGGCCGGGTCGGCTCGCCGGGCCTCCTGGTCAGCGAGGCGCCGAGGCTGGGTATCGAGGTCGACGTCCAGGCCCATGTCGACATCGAGGAGCGGCCGGTTTCATCCAGCGCGATCCGCATGGCGCTGGCGGAGGGCCAGATCGACGACGCCACCGCGATGCTGGGCGGACCGTGGTTCGTCAGCGGCGAGGTGATCCATGGCGAGAAGCGCGGCCGCGATCTCGGCTATCCCACCGCTAACATCCGCCTCGACAAGAATTGCAGCCTGAAGCACGGCATCTACGCCGTGCGGGTCGGCCGCGGGGCCGAGCGGTACGATGCGGTGGCAAGTTTCGGTCGCCGCCCGACCTTCGATAACGGCGCGCCGCTTCTCGAAGTGTTCGTGTTCGACTTCAAGGGCGATCTCTACGGCACCACGCTCGACGTCGCCTTCATCAGCTTCATCCGCGACGAACTCAAGTTTGACTCAATCGACGCGCTGATTCGGCAGATGGACGACGACAGCGCACGAGCGCGCGCGGCGCTCGCCGCCGCGCCCAGCGCGTTTCCGAAGCTTGGAGCGATCCGTTGAGCAAGACCGAAAAAGAAAAAATGCTGGCCGGCGAGCTCTATCGTCCCGACGCCGAGATCGGCGCCGAGCAGGCGCAAACCAAGGCCTGGCTGGTCCGCTACAACGCCGCGCTGGCGCAACCGGTATCCGAACGCTACGCGCTGTTGCGCGAGCGCCTGGGACATGTCGGCACCGGCGCCGTGATCAGGCCGCCGTTCTTCTGCGACTTCGGCTACAACATTCGCGTCGGAGATGGCGTGTTCATGAACTTCAACTGCGTCATCCTCGACGTCGTTGAAGTCAGCATCGGCGACCGCACCCAGATCGGACCGGCCGTCCAGATCTACGCGGCGGATCACCCCCGCGACGCCGAGACCCGCCGTGAAGGCCTCGAATTCGGCCGCCCGGTGCGGATCGGCAAGGACGTCTGGATCGGCGGCGGCGCCATCATCCTGCCAGGTGTCACCATCGGCGACGGCGCCATCGTCGGCGCCGGCAGCGTGGTGACGCGCGACGTCGGCGCGGGCGTTACGGTTGCGGGAAACCCGGCCCGGGCACGGGCAAGCTGAAAGCGGGGCCGTCGGGCTTTGCGATTTTCCCGGTTGGCTGCTATGGAAAGCCCCCATGTTTGCGCGGCGCACCATCAGCATTAGCGGCCCGGCTTCCGCCTGAGCGTTCAGCTCGGCGCAAGACCGGGATTTTCCTGTTCATCCGCGATCTCCTCGCGTTTCAGCGCCGTTTACGAGCCAAACCAGAGTTTTCATGTCCCAAAATCCGCAGAAGTCCGACGTCACCGACTATTCCAAGACCCTGTTCCTGCCGCAGACGGAATTCCCGATGCGCGCCGGCCTGCCGCAGCGCGAGCCGGAAATCCTCAATTACTGGAACGAGATCGACCTCTACGGAAAGCTGCGCCAGGGCGCCGCCGGCCGCGCCAAGTTCGTGCTGCATGACGGCCCGCCCTACGCCAACGGCAACATCCATATCGGCCACGCGCTCAACAAGATCCTCAAGGACGTGGTGACCAAGAGCCAGCAGATGCTCGGCTTCGATTCCAATTACGTGCCGGGCTGGGACTGTCACGGCCTGCCGATCGAGTGGAAGATCGAGGAAGAGAACTACCGTTCCAAGGGCAGGCAGAAGCCGGATTTCCGCGACTCCACCGCCATGGTGGAGTTTCGGAAAGAGTGCCGCGCCTACGCGACGCATTGGCTCAACGTGCAGCGCGAGGAGTTTAAGCGGCTCGGCATCATCGGCGACTGGGATCATCCCTATGCGACGATGGACTACGCCGCCGAAGCCCAGATCGCGCGCGAACTGATGAAGTTCGCCGCCAACGGCACGCTCTATCGCGGCTCCAAACCCGTGATGTGGAGCGTGGTCGAGAAGACCGCACTCGCCGAGGCCGAGGTTGAGTACGAGGACTACACCTCCGACATGGTGTGGGTGAAATTTCCGGTCACCTCGCCGGCGCATGGCGCGCTGGCCAACGCATCCGTCGTGATCTGGACCACGACGCCGTGGACGCTGCCCGGCAACCGCGCCATCAGCTTTTCGCCGAAGATCACCTATGGGCTGTTCGAGGTCACCGAAGCGCCTGAAGACAATTGGGCGAAGAATGGCGATCTGCTGATCCTTGCGGACGCGCTTGCCGAGAGCGTGTTCAAGCAGGCGCGCGTCACGGGCTACAGGAAGGTGCGCGATCTGCCGGCCGACACGCTCGATGCGGTCGAATGCGCCCATCCGCTGAAGGGGTTCGAGGGCGGATACGAATTCACGGTGCCGCTGCTCCCGGGCGACCACGTCACCGACGACACCGGCCCCGGCTTCGTGCACACCGCGCCCGGCCACGGCCGCGAAGACTTCGACGTCTGGACCGCGAATGCGCGCGAACTCGAGCAGCGCGGCATCAACACGACGATCCCCTACACCGTCGACGAGAATGGCGCGTTCACCGACCATGCGCCGGGTTTTGTCGGCAAGCGTGTCATCAACGACAAGGGCGAAAAGGGCGACGCCAACGAGGCCGTGATCAAGGCGCTGGTCGAGCGCGGCATGCTGCTGGCGCGCGGCCGGCTCAAGCATCAATATCCGCATTCATGGCGATCGAAGAAGCCGGTGATCTTCCGCAACACGCCGCAATGGTTCATCGCGATGGACAAGGACATCGCGGATCACGGCGTGGCCAGGCCCGGCGACACGCTGCGCGCCCGCGCGCTGCACGCGATCTCGGTGACGCAGTGGGTGCCGCCCGCCGGCCAGAACCGGATCAACGGCATGATCGCAGGCCGCCCCGACTGGGTGATCTCGCGCCAGCGTGCCTGGGGCGTGCCGATCGCGGTGTTCGTGCGCGAAAAGGGCGACGGCTCGGCCGAGATCCTGCAGGACGAATTGGTCAATCAGCGCATCGTCGAAGCCTTCATGGAAGAAGGCGCCGACGCCTGGTACGTGAACGGCGCGCGCGAACGTTTCCTTGGGTCACGATCGACTGAGGATTGGAAGAAGGTCGACGATATCTGCGACGTCTGGTTTGATTCCGGCTCGACGCACGCCTTCGTGCTGGAAGACCGCCAGAACTTCCCGACCCTTGGCAACATCGTCCGCAAGGTCGATGGCGGCCAGGACACCGTGATGTACCTGGAAGGCTCGGACCAGCATCGCGGCTGGTTCCACTCCTCGCTGCTGGAGAGCTGCGGCACCCGCGGCCGCGCGCCCTACGACGTGGTGCTGACGCACGGCTTCACGCTGGACGAGAACGGCCGCAAGATGTCGAAGTCGCTCGGCAACACCGTCGAGCCGCAAAAGGTGATGAAGGATTCGGGCGCCGATATCCTCAGACTCTGGGTCTGCGCCACCGACTATGCCGACGACCAGCGCATCGGTCCCGAAATCCTGAAGAACACCATCGAGACCTATCGCAAGCTGCGCAACTCGATCCGCTGGATGCTCGGCACGCTGCATCATTTCGATCCTGCCGACGCGGTCGCATATGCCGACATGCCCGAGCTGGAACGCCTGATGCTGCACGAACTCGCCGGCCGCGCGGCGATCGTGCGCCAGGCCTATGCCGAGTTCGACTACAAGACCGTGGTGGCGACGTTGTCGGCGTTCATGAACACCGAATTGTCGGCGTTCTATTTCGACATCCGCAAGGATACCTTGTACTGCGATCCGCCGTCCTCGGTCGCGCGCAAGGCGGCGCTGACTGCGATCGACATCATCTGCGATGCGATCCTGCGCTGGCTGGCGCCGGTTCTGAGCTTCACCACCGACGAAGCGTGGCGGATGTACAAGCCGAACGCCGAACCGTCGGTGCATCTGACGCTGCTGCCGGAAGGTTTCGAGAAGTTCCGCGACGATGCGCTCGCCACGAAGTGGGAAACCATCCGCAATGTTCGCCGTGTCGTCACCGGCGCGCTCGAACTGGAACGCGCGGCCAAGAATATCGGCTCATCGCTGGAGGCTTCGCCTTTGGTCTATATGTCGGACAAGAATATCTTCAACACGCTGTTCGACGTCGACCTGGCCGAAGTCTGCATCACCTCGAACGCGATGGTGACCAACGACGACGTGCCGGCGAACGCGTTCAAGCTCGCCGACGTGCCCGATGTCGCGGTCGTGGTCGAAAAGGCCGTGGGCACCAAATGCGCGCGGTCGTGGAAGATCCTGCCCACGGTCGGCGAAGACCCCGAGTATCCCGACGTCTCGCCACGCGACGCACAGGCGTTGCGCGAATGGAAGGCGCTTGCCGAAGGTGCAAAGCCGGCCGATGCGGTCGAAGCGCCCGCCGAACCTGTCGGCTTCGTCGAGATGCAACAGCCGGCACCAACGCCTTTGGAGGCAACGCCTGAGCCAGCAGATCCGGAGAGCGTGACGGTGGCCAAGCCTCAGAGGAAGGTCGCAGCGGCAAAAAAGACTGCCGAATCCAGCGCGGCTCCTGAGACCAAAGCGAAGAAGGCCAAAGCCGGAAAGTCGAAGAAGGCCGTGGCGAAGAAGCCCGTCGCCAGCAAGGCTGTGGCGAAAAAAGCCAAAGCCAAAAAGGCAAAGGCGAAGAAAGCCGCGGCCAGGAAATCCAAAGCCAGGAAGGCCGCCAAATCCGGGAAAGCTTCTTCAGTAACGAAGAAAGCGAAGAAAGGGACGGCGAAGACCGCGGCCAGGAAGACAAAGAAGAAACAGGCCACCAGGAAGGCGGGAAAAAAGCCGGCTGCGGCCAAGTCAACGAAGAAGAAGAAAAAGAAGGCGAGATAAGTGTCCGGCCTCGAGCGCTCGACAACCCCTCGCCTTCGCGCCGGCGCCATTGCCGCGATCGCCACGCTGGTGCTCGATCAGGCGTCAAAACTCTGGCTGCTGTACGTGTTCGACCTCGCCAACCGCGGCGCGGTCAGGGTCACGCCGTTTTTCGACCTGGTGCTGGCATGGAACGTCGGCATCAGTTTTGGCTGGTTCCAGACCGACAATCAGTTCGCGCAGATCGTGCTGATCGCGATCAAGGCGATTGCCGTGATCGTGCTGGGGATCTGGATGGCGCGGTCTAGCACGCTTTTGGCGACCGTCGCGCTGGGCCTGATCATCGGTGGCGCGGTCGGTAACGGCATCGACCGCTTCCTCCACGGCGCGGTGGTCGATTTCGCCCTGTTCCACATCGATATCGGCGGAAAAACCTTCAATTGGTATGTGTTTAACCTTGCGGATGTAGCCATTGTTGCCGGGGTAGCGGGCCTATTGTATGATTCCTTCCTGGGGGTACCCGCCGCAAAAGCGCCCTGATCCCGGCCGATACGGACCGCGGTATTCCATGCCCGCAAATGCGGGTTGGCGCCCCTCAAAGCCGGCCCCCGCGTGTTGCGGAAATTGTGAATGGGGAACAGCGCGATGCGCAAGACCGAAGCCCGCTTCTGGATGCTGCAGAATAGCTCGCTGAGCCGGGCGTTGCGATTCGCCGCTGTCGTCCTCGGAATCGGTCTGGTGATGGCATCAGGCCCCGTACGCGCCGCCGACGACGAGGACGAGGACGACAAGACCTTCGAGGAAAAGATCATCGAAGGCATCATGCGCGGCATCGGCGGCACCAACATGGAAAACCGGGGCATCGAGTATCGCGAGCGTTCGCCGCTGGTGGTGCCGCCCAAGCTCGACCTGCCGCCGCCGGCCAATGCCGCTGCCGACGCAAAGGCGCCGAACTGGCCGAAGGATCCTGACGAGCAGCGCCGCAAGGCGGCAGTCGCAGCCCGCAAGAAAGACAACAAGGACCCTGTCGAAGCTGCCCGTGCCCTGACGCCGGCCGAACTCGCAAAGGGCAAGACCGCTGGAACTGCACGGGGCAACAACGACCCGGTAACGCCAGGCGTCACCAACAGCCCGATACTCAGCCCGTCGCAACTCGGCTATAATGGCGGCCTGATGGGAATGTTCGGCGGCAGCAAGACCGAGACCGCTCCATTCAAGGGCGAGCCGACGCGGGAATCGCTGACGCAGCCTCCGGCCGGCTATCAGACGCCGTCATCGAACTTTGCCTACGGGACCGGGCCGAAGGAATCGCTGAACAAGGAATACAACCCGGCTGCCGGCAAGTATGGCGAATAGTTAAGCATGGCGAATAGTTAAGCTTATCTCGCGCCTTCGTGACGATGGCTGGCGACTGCGCGGTATACGATGCCGCAGCTTTATCCCGAACGGTTTGTTCGGGTTGTTTTTCACATTTGCGCGAATTCCTGTTGCAAGGGCGCTAACCGCTTTTGCGGAATGCGCGCCAGATAGGTCATGATGTCATCGCACCGATTTGCCGCTTCGCTTGTTGCAACCTTCATCTCGATGTTTGCCTATTCCACAGGTAGCGTGTTCGCCCAGACCACGGTCACGTCGGAACGTCCCGCCAGCTTCACCCTCGACAACGGCCTGCAAGTGGTGGTGATCCCGGATCGCCGCACGCCCGTCGTGACGCAGATGATCTGGTACAAGGTCGGCTCCGCCGACGAGACCCCCGGCAAATCGGGACTGGCCCACTTCCTCGAACATCTGATGTTCAAGGGAACCGCAAAGCATCCGGCCGGTGAATTCTCCCAGACCGTGTTGCGGATCGGCGGCAACGAGAACGCCTTCACCTCGGTCGACTACACCGGCTACTTCCAGCGCGTGCCGCGCGAACAGCTGGCGACCATGATGGAATTCGAGGCCGACCGCATGACCGGCCTGATCCTCAAGGACGAGAACGTGCTGCCCGAGCGCGACGTCGTGCTCGAGGAATTCAACATGCGGGTCGCCAACAATCCGGATGCGCGGCTGACCGAGCAGATGATGGCGGCGCTCTATCTCAACCATCCCTACGGCCGGCCGGTTATCGGCTGGCGCCAGGAGATCGAGAAACTCGACCGCGAGGATGCGCTGGCGTTCTACAAGCGCTTCTATGCGCCGAACAACGCGATCCTGGTGATCGCCGGCGACGTCGACGTCAATGAAGTCCGGCCGATGGTGGAAAAGGCCTATGGCGGCATTCCGGCCCAGCCGGCGATATCAGCGCAGCGCATCCGTCCGCAGGAGCCGGTGCCCGCGGCGCCGCGCACGGTGACGCTGTCCGATCCGCGCGTCGAACAGCCCAGCCTGCGTCGCTACTATCTGGTTCCCTCCTCCACGACCGCGGCGGCAGGCGAAGGCCCGGCACTCGACGTGCTCGCACAGCTCATGGGTGGCGGCTCCAATTCCTATCTCTATCGCGCGCTGGTGATCGACCGTCAGCTCGCGGTCAACGCCGGAGCCGGATATCAGGGCACCTCGCTCGATCCGTCGCAGTTCTCGATCTCGGTCTCGCCGAAGCCGGGCGCGGAGTTTTCGCAGATCGAGCAGGCGATCGACGGCGTGATTGCGGACGTCATCCAGAATCCTGCCCGCGCCGAGGACCTCGAACGGGTCAAGACCCAGCTGATTGCCGAGGCGATCTACGCCCAGGACAACCAGGCCACGCTGGCGCGCTGGTATGGCGGCGCGCTGACGACGGGGCGCAACATCGACGATATCAGGAGCTGGCCGGACCGCATTCGCGCCGTTACCGCCGACCAGGTCCGCGACGTCGCACAGAAATGGCTCGACAAGAAACGCTCGGTGACCGGCTATCTGATCAAGGATTCCGCTCCGAAACGCGAGGAGAAGCGCTCGTGAACTATTTTCGGATCGGCGCGCAGCGCCTGGCATTCGGCCTGATCGCCGGCGCAGCGCTGCTGTTTGCAGCGGCGACGCCGTCACATGCGGCAGCCAAGATTCAGCGCCTGGTGTCGCCGGGCGGCATCGAAGCCTGGTTCGTCCAGGACGCCACCGTGCCCCTGATCGCGATGGAATACGCCTTCGGCGGCGGCGCCGCCCAGGATCCGGCCGGCAAATCCGGCGTCGGCAACATGGTCGCCGGCCTGCTCGATGAGGGCTCTGGCGACCTCGATTCGAAAACCTTTCACGAGCGCCTTGAGCGCCGCGCCATCGAACTGAGCTTTTCCTCGAACCGGGATCAGTTCCGCGGCTCGTTGCGCATGCTCAAGGACAACAAGGACGAGGCCTTCGACCTGCTGCATCTGGCGCTGACCGCGCCGCGTTTCGACGCAACTGACGTCGAGCGCATTCGCGCGCAGGTCCTCTCCGGGCTGCGCCGCGAGACCACCAACCCGACCTCGCTGGCGAGCCGCAAGTTCCTAGAAGTCGCTTTCGGCGATCATCCCTATGGCAGGCAGGCCAACGGCACGCTGGAGAGCGTGCCGAAGATCGATGTCGCCGACTTGAAGGACTATGTCCGTCGGGTGATCGCAAAGGACACGCTGCGGATCGCCGTGGTCGGCGATGTCGATCCCGAGACGCTCGGGAAATTGCTGGACAAGACGTTTGGCGGTTTGCCGGCCAAGGCCAGCCTGACGCCGGTCGCCGAAATCGAGCCCGCCAAACCGCCGCAGCGCGCTTTCATCCCGCTCGACGTGCCGCAGACCGTGGTGACGTTCGGAGGTCCCGGCATTCGCCGCGACGATCCGAAATTCATGGCCGCCTATGTGGTGAACCACATCCTCGGCGGCGGCGGACTGTCGTCGCGGCTCTACAAGGAAGTTCGCGAGAAGCGCGGCCTTGCCTACTCGATCTATCAGTCGCTGCTCTGGATGGATCGCTCCGCGATATTCATCGGCAATACCGGCACCCGCGCCGACCGCGCCGGCGAAACCGTCGATGCGATCGAAAAGGAAATCCGGCGCATGGCCGAGGAAGGCCCGACCCAGAAGGAGCTGGACGAGGCGAAATCCTACCTGAAGGGCTCGCAGATGCTGGCGCTCGATACCTCCTCCAAGCTCGCGCAGGCGCTTCTGCAGTACCAGCTCGACAAGCTGCCGATCGACTACATCGAGAAGCGCAACGCCATTGTCGATGCCGTGACGCTCGACGATGCCAAAAAGGCCGCAAAGCAGCTCTGGGGCCAGGGCCTGCTCACCGTGATCGTCGGCCGCGCCCCACAGGCCGCCGCCCAGCCCGCGGCGGCAGCGCCGAAGGCAAATTGAGGCGTCCCCTGTTC
>DATCXE010000676.1:0-2594 GCA_036565985.1 Bradyrhizobium sp. | reverse complement strand
ATGGGATTTTCAACCGCGCCGTAGACGTCGAGCCGCCAGCGCTCGCGCGAAATGTTCGGCGTCAGCCCGAGATCGAGCGTCGGCCAGTCCCTTGTCAGGTGCTGCCCCGGCGGCAGGCGCGCTTCTTCGGGCCGCGAGATTTTTCCCGTGAGAAATTTGCCCTCGCGCGCCCAGCGTGTCTTGCTGCGCGTCAGCTTGCTCTCGGGCGGCGGCTCGTTGTCGTCGGCCATATCAAACCAGTCACTCGTGGCGATGCATCGCGGATTCATGCTTGGTGTCGCGCATCGTCGCATAGATGATCAGCGATAGAAAGATCATGCCGCTGAGATAATAATAGAACCACTGCTCGTGACCGAGGGTCTTGAAATAAAGCGCGACGGCGGGCGCGGTGCCGCCGAACAGCGATACCGTGATGGCGTAGGGCAGGCCGACACCGAGCGCGCGGACGTTGGTCGGGAATAGTTCGGCCTTCACGATCGCGTTGATCGAGGTGTAGCCGGCGACGAATATCCACGCCGCGCAGATCAGCAGGAAGGCGGTAAACGGCGAACTGGTCTGCTTCAGCGTGGTCAGGATCGGGACGGTCGCGAGCGTGCCGACGACGCCGAAGAAAATCAGTAACGGCTTGCGGCCGATGCGGTCGGAAATACCGCCATAGATCGGCTGCAGCAGGGTCGCGAAGATCAGCGAACCGAAGATCACGAATGTGGTCTGATCCTCGGTGAGCCCGACCGACAGCCTGACGAACGTCTGCATATAAGTGGTGAAGGTATAGAACGCCGCGGTGCCGCCGGCGGTGAGGCCGACCACCAGCAACAGTTCGCGCGGATACTTCAACAGGCCGCGGATCGAGCCCGTTGGCTTTGTCACCTTTTTGGCTTCCTCGAACGCCTCGGTCTCGTGCAGGTTACGCCGCATGACTGCGGCGAAGACCGCAAGAAGCGCGCCGATGGCGAACGGGATTCGCCAACCCCAATCCTTCAGCTGTTCCGGCGTGAGAAACACCTTCTGCAGCAACAGCAGAACGATGATCGCCGTGAGCTGGCCGCCGATCAGCGTGACGTACTGGAAGCTCGAATAGAAGCCGCGATGCCGGGGATCGGCGACTTCGCTGAGATAGGTCGCGCTGGCGCCGTATTCGCCGCCGAGGCTCAGGCCCTCGATGATCCGCGCCAGCGCCAGAATGGCGGGCGCGGCGAAGCCTATCGTGGCGTAGGTTGGCGTCACCGCGATGATCAGCGAGCCGAAGCACATGCAGATCACCGAGAGCGTGAGCGACAGCCGTCTCCCATAGCGGTCGGCGATGAAGCCGAACAGCCAGCCGCCGAGCGGGCGCATCAGGAAGGTCGCGGCGAACAGAACCGCGGCGTTGAACTGCTGCACCACGGGGTCGCTGTTCGGGAAGAACGCCGGCGCGAAATACAGCGCGAATGCGGTGTAGGCGTAGAAGTCATACCACTCGACGAGATTGCCGATCGAGCCGATGAAGATCGCCTTGATCCGCCGTGCCGCATCCTGGATGTCGAGACGATCTCCAGCGGAATTGATGGCTTGATCGGTCATGATCCGCCTCCAAAGGGCGACGTCGATCCCTTTGTCCGGATCAGATCGCCATGCATAACAGCATGTAACGACGATTGACGGTGCAGGTTCCCGATCACAAAGCGGCGAACACCGGATGGAGACGCCGGTCTGGGAGCGACTATTTCGGGGCTCTCGGATCGATCGGCGTGCTGCCGCGCACGCCGAGAATGTCTTCCAGTACCTTGCTGCCGGCGAGCAGCTTCGCCTCGCCGCGCGGCGGGGCCACCACCTGTAATCCGACGGGCAGGCCGGAGGCGGTGAAGCCGCAGGGCAGCGACAGTGCGGGACAACACACCAGCGTGATCGCATAGACGATGCCGAGCCACTCGACGTAATTGTCGAACTTCTTGCCGGCGCACTCGGCGACGTAGCGGTTCTCGACCGGGAACGGCGGCACGATGGTGGCGGGGCACAGCAGCAGGTCGTACTTGTCGAAGAATTCCAGGGTGCGGGCCGTCATGGCGACGCGCTGCGCTTCGGCGCGCTCGAGCTGCTCGACCGAGAGTTTCAGGCCTTCCTCGATGTTCCAGATCACCTCCGGCTTGAGCAGGTCGCGCCTGGAACGCAGCAGCGCCGCCTTGGACAGCGCGAAGTCGAACGCGCGCAGCACATGGAAGCATTCATGAGCCTCGCGCAGATCGGGGTGGGCTTCCTCGACGATGGCGCCGGCCTCGGCAAAACGCTGCGCCGCCTTGCGGGTGACGGCGGCGACTTCCGGATCGACCGGCGTGATGCCGAGATCGGGCGAATAGGCGATGCGCTTCGGTTTGCTGCCGGAGCGTGCGGCCGCGAGAAAAGACGTCGGCAGCACCGGCAGCGAAAGGGGATCGCCGGGATGTTCGCCGCTCATGGCGTCGAGCAGCAGGGCGAGGTCCTCCACATTGCGCGCCATCGGGCCCTGGACGCCGAGATTGCGATCGACCGCGGCTGCCACCGTGTGCGCGACACGGCCGATGCTCGGGCGCATGCCGACGACGCCGCAGAAGCTCGCGGGGTTGCGCAGGCTGCCG
>DATCXE010000334.1:0-5079 GCA_036565985.1 Bradyrhizobium sp. | reverse complement strand
CCCCCGCCGCGAAGCGTTCCGCGCTGCTGGTGCGACAGGGCGATCAACGCCATCAGCTGGTCACCGTCGATCAGCTGACCCTTCTCGTCGACCACAATCAGCCGGTCTGCATCGCCGTCCAGCGCAAGTCCGAGGTCGGCGCCCGACGCGACCACCGTCTCGCGCAGCAAATCCGGCGCGGTCGAGCCGCAGGCGTCGTTGATGTTGAGGCCGTCGGGCTTGGTCCCAAGCGGAATGACGTCCGCTCCAAGCTCCCACAGCGCGTCTGGCGCGACATGATACGCTGCGCCATTGGCGCAATCGACCACGACCTTCAGCCCGTCGAGCCGCAAATGATGGGGGAAGGTCGACTTGGCGAAGTGAACATAGCGGCCGCGGGCATCGTCGATGCGCTTGGCCCGCCCGATCTTCGGCGCATCGATCAGGGTCGCCGGCTGCTCCATCAGCCGCTCGATCTCCATCTCCGCCTTGTCGCTGAGCTTGTAGCCGTCCGGGCCGAACAGCTTAATGCCATTGTCGGCGAAGGGATTGTGGCTGGCGGAAATCATGACTCCAAGGTCGGCCCGAAGGTCCCGGGTCAGCATCGCAACTGCAGGCGTCGGCATCGGCCCCAGCAGGACCACGTCCATGCCGACCGAGGTGAAGCCGGCGACCATCGCGTATTCGATCATGTAGCCGGAGAGGCGGGTATCCTTGCCGATCACGACGCGGTGGCGGTGCTCGCCACGTTGAAACACCAGCCCGGCCGCCTGCCCCACCTTGAGCGCGAGTTCCGGCGTGATCAACCCATTGGCGCGGCCCCGAATCCCGTCGGTACCGAAATATTTGCGGCTCATGCGTCCCCCAGCGATCCCAGGGCTCCTTCCGGCCATGATAGCCACGAATCCCCGAACACGCTCCCATAGTAGCGTGCGCAGAGGGGTTATAATCCTTCAGCCCCTAAAATGAGTTCAAAAAATATGATGAATCATTACGGCCACCGCGACCGATTTCATGTATAACACATTGCTATAGCTTGATATTTCCGAGAAACCGCCCTTCCCCGTCCCAGGGGCGCTAGTCCCGCCTCTTGACGTGATGGTCGCCTTTGGAGGGCGCCGGCTGGGTGACACTGACCGGGTCGGAGGCCGGAAAGGTCCCCTTCAGCCCCTCCTCGAGGGCGGCGTCCAGCCGACATTTTTCCGCGCGTTCCTGCGCGCCGGCGTCATTGCTGAAAATTTTTCGCGGTGCGGTCATGACATTCCCTCGTCTCGCGAGTTGCGCCGCGAGATGCGATTTGGCTGGCGGACCAACCATGATAGATGACACCACAGAAAAGGAATTCAAGAAGGGGCCGGAACGTCCATGAAGCACATCACCTGCATCGAAGATCTGCGCGAGTTGCACAAGCGGCGCGTTCCCAAGGCCTTCTTCGACTATGCCGATCGCGGCTCCTATACCGAGGACACGCTGCGCGCCAATTCCGAGGATCTTCGCCAGATCAAATTCCGCCAGCGCATCCTGGTCGACGTATCGAAGCGCGATCTCTCGACCACGATTCTCGGCGAGCCCGCCGCGATGCCGCTGATCCTGGCCCCTGTCGGCCTGCTCGGCATGCAGCACGGCGATGGCGAGATTCATGCCTGCCGCGCCGCGCAGGCCGCCGGCATCCCCTTCACCCAGAGCACGATGTCGATCTGCTCGATCGAAGACATCGCAGCCGCCGTCGACAAGCCGTTCTGGTTCCAGCTCTACGTGATGAAGGACCGCGGCTTCATCAAGTCGCTGATCGAGCGCGCGATCGCGGCCAAATGCAGTGCGCTGGTGTTGACGGTGGACCTGCAGGTGATCGGACAGCGCCATCAGGACATCAAGAACGGAATGTCGGTGCCGCCGGAATGGTCGCTGTCGAAGCTGCTCGACTTCGCCAGCAAGCCCTCATGGGTCGCCGGCGTGCTGCGCGGCAAGCGCCGCAGCTTCGGCAACATCGTCGGCCACGTCAAAGGCACCGAGGATCTCACCAAGCTCTCGGAATGGACCGCATCGCAGTTCGACACCTCGCTGAACTGGAAGGACATCGACTGGATCCGCTCGATCTGGCCGGGCAAGCTGATCCTGAAGGGCATTCTCGACGTCGAGGACGCGGAGCTCGCGGCCAAGACCGGCGCGCAGGCCCTCGTGGTCTCCAACCATGGCGGCCGCCAGCTCGACGGCGCGCCGTCCTCGATCGAGGTGCTGCCCGAGATCGTCGATACCGTCGGCTCGAAGATGGAGATCATGTTCGACGGCGGCATCCGCACCGGCATGGACGTGATGCGCGCGCTCGCGCTCGGCGCCAAATCCTGCATGATCGGGCGCGCCTACGCCTATGGGCTGGGAGCCGGCGGACAAGAGGGCGTCGCCAAGGCGATCGACATCCTCGCCAAGGAACTCACCACCACCATGGGCCTGTGCGGCGTCAACACCATCGCCGAGATCGACGACAACGTGCTGGCGATTTGAGACGCGCGCAAAACTCTATCGTCGTCCGGCGAGCGCCGGGACCCATACGCCGCGGCCCTTCGGTTCGGCGATCTGGTCGACGCCTTCCATCCACAATGAACATTTGTGGCTATGGGTCCCCGCGTTCGCGGGGACGACCCGTTGAGAGAATTCGGCAGATTGGACGCACCGTCATTTCGGGCGATGCGAAGCATCGAACCCGGAATCTCGAGATTCCGGATTCGCGTCTTACGCGCTCCGGAATGACGCTCCGCCTCACATCGGCGGCGTAATCCCGTCGCGGCCGACATTGACGCGGTTTGCTTCCAGCGTGCCGTCGTCCTTCTTCAACGCGCCGAAGATGATGATCTTCGCGCCCGGCTTCAGTTCGGACTTGTCGCCGGCGACGAAGGTGACGATCGGCGTTCCCTCCGGCACCAGCACCTTCTTCTCGCCGTCCTTGTACTTGACGAGAATGTTCTGGCCGTCGGTGCCCTTCACCGTCTGCGCGACGGTGGCGTTGGTCATGGTCGAATTCGCACGCGCATCCCACGGCCTGAAACCTTCGGCCGCGCCGCGCTGGTTCTCCGGGAAAATATGCACCGCGATCGCCTTCTGGGTGCCGTCCGGCTCCGGCATCGCGGTGACGCCGATGTAGGAGCCTTCCTTGATCTGCGACAGTTCGGTCTTCGCCACGCCGAACACCGCGACATTGTCGGTGACGCGGACCTTCATGTCCGTCCCCTCGCGCGACTTGATCGACAGCATGGGTCCGTCGACTGCCTCGATGGTGCCGCGAATCCGCACCGTCGGCGGCTGTTGCGCCCACGCCGTCGATCCAAGCAGGGTGACGAAGGTCAGCGAGGCCGCGAGTAGGCGCGGCCATGACGACGATTTCAGCATGGTATTCCTCCCGAGATGAATTGGCGCCCAACGCAACGCAAACACCGCGCAGAGGTGGCTATTCCAGGAGGCAAGTTCACATTGGCGGGGTCAACCCGTCCCGGCCAACGCTGACGCGGCTGGTCTCGAGCGAGCCGTCCGGCAGCTTCCTCGTGAGAGCAATCACCCTGGCGCCGGGCTTGAGATCGGATTTGTCGGCGGGAACATAGGTCACAACGGGCGTCTCCGGGGAGACCACGACTTTCTTCTCGCCACCCCGGTACTTGATCATCAGGGTGTGACCGTCATTGCCGACCACGGAATCAGCCACCGTGGCGTTGGTCATGGTGGAGTTGGGCCGCAGGTCGTACGGCCTGGAACCCTCGCCGGTGCCGCGCATGGCTTCCGGAAACACGTGCACCTCTACGGCATTCTGGCTGCCGCCCGGTCCCGGCACCGTGGTGGTGCCGATGAAGGCACCGACCCTGACGTCGGCAAGCGAGATCTTGCTGATCCCCACGACATTGATATCGCCGGTCATGTGAAGCCTGACGTCCTCGCCGCCCCTCGACTTGACGGCGAGCGTGTCGCCATCGACGGCCTCGATGGTGCCTCGAACGCGCGACGACGTGGGCGGCTGCTGGGCGATCGCGTAAAGCGTCGAGGCTGTGACCATCGCCACGGCGGCAAGCGGGCGTACGAACTGATAGCGGTTGCGGGACATGCAGAGACTCCGGTGATGGCGCTGACGTAGTCATTGACCTCCGCCGCGCACAAATATTCCGGCTCAAATGTCCGCGATCAGGCGATCATGTATTCGTGAGATCGGCCTCGACGAGCGATCGCAGTTCTGTGGTCACTTCCGGGCGTCGACCGAACCACAATTCGAACCCGCGGACCGCCTGGTGCAGCAGCATGCCGAGCCCATCGGCCGTCCTCAGCCCGCGCGCGGTTGCAGCAGCCAGCAGCGGCGTTTGCAGCGGCACATAGACGATATCGGCGACGACGGCGGCTGACGGCAGCAGGCCGACATCGAGTTCGAGCGCGGGCTGGCCATGCATGCCGAGCGAAGTGGTGTTTACCAGCAGCCCGGCACGCGGCAGCAGGTCCGGCCCCGCATCCCATGCGACAGGCAGAACGCGCGCGCCGAAATGATCCGACAGCGCGCGGGCGCGCTCGATGGTGCGGTTGGCGAGATGCACGCGCTTGACGCCCCGCTCGAGCAACCCGAACACCACCGCATGCGCCGCGCCGCCGGCACCCAGCACCAGCGCGTCCTCGGTTTTGTCCCAGCCGGGCGCGCTGGAATCGAGGTTGTTGATGAAACCCTCGACATCGGTGTTGGTCGAGCACAACTCGCCGTCGGCAAACCACAGCGTATTGGCGGCACCGACCGCACGCGCGCGCTCGTCCGGCTTCGACAGCGCCAGCGCACGCTCCTTGTGCGGAATGGTGACGTTGGCGCCGACGAAGCCGCGATGTGACAGCCGGAACAGGAAATCCTTGAACTCGTCGGGCGGCACCGCTTCGATGACGTATCCGCCCTCGATGCCGAGCGTGCGCAGCCAGTAGTGATGGATCAACGGCGAGCGCGAATGCGCGGCCGGCCATCCGATCAGACAGGCGGCGTGGGGTTTGGTCACGACAACAACCTCCTCAATGACGTCGATGGCCGGGATCAACCCGGCCACGACGATCAATTTATCTTCCCTGAAGGTGTGTCAAGCCGCGCGAGCC
>DATCXE010000651.1:0-2870 GCA_036565985.1 Bradyrhizobium sp. | reverse complement strand
GTAAGCCAAGGCACGTCGTCGATCCTGCGGCCGCTGCGACCTTGGCCGGATACCATCAGCGATTCTGCCCCGGCACGAATTTGCCGTTCTCGACATGCGCCGGAACATAGGTCGAGCCCGGCGGCGCGCCGGTGTAATTGGCGAAATAGAGGAAGCTGCCGATCACCAGCGCGCAGGCAACGATAGCGAGCGTGACCAGCCGTGACATCGGCCACGATTCGGCGTCCATTATTCCGGCTTTGGTCGCCCACAGGAACACGACGTAGAGCGCGAACGGCGTCCCGAACAGCAGCACCTCCGTGAGCAATGTGCGGATCATCGGGTTGCTCCATCCCGCGTCGGCGCCCACTCGGTCGGCGGAGCCTGCCTTCGGGCCGCGCTTCGCGCGGACCCGTTGGCCGACCACCCTCCCCCGATGGGGGAAGGATTAAACAACGCAATCATCGGTAAATCCGGTCGTACAGGTTCCGCAGAATTCCCGCCGTCACGCCCCAGATGTAGTGCTCGCCGAAGGTGATGGCGTAGTAGTGCCGCGTCATGCCCTGCCAGTCGCGCGAATGACGCTGATGATTGGCGATGTCCATGACGTAAGCGAGCGGCACCTCGAACACGTTGTCCACTTCGCCGGGATTGAGCGTCAGTTCGAAGCCTGGCTTCACGCGCGCGATCACCGGCACAATGCGGTAGCCGAGCGTGGTCATGTAGAGGTCGAGATAGCCGACCGGCTCGACATGACCGCGGTCAAGCCCGATCTCCTCGTCCGCTTCCCGCAAAGCCGAATCGAGCGGCGTTGCGTCGGACTTGTCGATCTTGCCGCCGGGAAACGACACCTGCCCCGCGTGGTCGGGCAGGTGCTGCGCGCGTTGCGTCAGCAATACGGTCGGCTCGGCGTGATTGATCACCGGCACAAGCACCGCGGCCGGACGGATCGGTCTTATCTCGGATATGCGCTTCATCACCGGATCGGCGTCGTGGTCGCCGCGTTGAGGCGTGATGCTCGGATCGTTCAAACCCGCAGGCACTTGCAGCGTGAGCCGCGATCTTGCGCGCACAAAAAATTCATCGCCCGATAGGGCCTCCACCGCCGCCTGCTCCATCAGGCGAACTCCTTAAGCGCACTTGCTTCAGCCATCGCGAAAAACTCCCCGCCTGAGGCGACCCCGAACATACGGCTGCCGCCGACCTCGCGCTCCTCGCCGAGCGCGACCAAGTCATAGAACAGCGCGCGCGTCACCTTCGCCCACAGGCCGCGCCGCACATGAAGATAAGGTTTGAGACCGCCGGTCGCGGCGTCCTCATCGAAACGCAGCGCATGGCCGGGGCCGGCTGCGATCCATTCGTCGACATTGGTACGGAAGACAAGGTTTCGGCCCGCTTGAATATCCTGCTCCACCCGCAGCTCAACCGCTAGGAACGGGACGTCTACGACCGTCAAGCCGACCTTCTCGACCGGCGTGACCAGAAAATATTTGTCGCCTTCGCGCTTGAGCACGGAAGCGAAGAGCCTGACCAGCGCCGGCCGTCCGATCGGGGTTTTTTGGTAGAACCAGGTGCCGTCGGCGTCGATCTTCATGTCGATATCGCCGCAAAACGGCGGATTCCACTGATCGACCGGCGGCAGCGGCCTTGCCTCGCCCTTGCCGTTTTCGTGGGGCAGCGATGCCGCAATGGCCTCCAGTCCGCTCCGCCCTGTCTTCGCCATGGTTTTCCCCATCGTATCGTCAGGCGGCTGCTCGCAGCATCGTGAATACCAGTCCCGACGGGGAAGGATAGCGTAAGCTTGCCCGCACAATGAGGCAGATTCGGCCCGGCCAGAACACCCAACACGCCGCGAAAAAGCGATGCCGGAAAGAGCATGGAACCCTGGTCCGGTGCGTTGGTTGCATGACTGACCTTGCGAGCTATGTAAGCGATGGCTGCACGGGCGGCCTACGATAGAAGGATCATAGACATCATGGCCTCCGCAAGCGGCGAAAGCCTCGAAAAGCTCGAAGATATGATCGTGCGCGCAGCCGAATCCACAGCCGCCCATGTGCGTGCCGCCAAGGCCGCCATTGGCGAGGTGATTTTCGGCCAGGACGTTGTCGTTGAGCGCGCGCTGGTGACGGTGCTGTCCGGCGGCCATGCGCTGCTGGTGGGTGTGCCCGGCCTCGCCAAGACCAAGCTGGTCGAGACCATGGGGACCGCGCTCGGACTCGATGCCCGCCGCGTGCAGTTCACACCCGACCTGATGCCCTCCGACATCCTCGGCACCGAGGTGCTGGAAGAAAGCCCGGGCGGAAAACGCAGCTTCCGCTTCATCGCGGGTCCGGTCTTCGCGCAATTGCTGATGGCTGACGAGATCAACCGCGCGAGCCCCCGCACCCAGTCCGCGCTGCTGCAGGCGATGCAGGAGCAGCATGTCACGGTGGCCGGCGCACGGCACGACCTGCCCAAGCCGTTTCATGTGCTGGCGACGCAGAACCCGCTCGAGCAGGAAGGCACTTATCCCCTGCCCGAGGCGCAACTCGACCGATTCCTGATGGAAGTCGATGTCGACTATCCGGATATCGACGCCGAACGCAAAATCCTGTTCGACACCACCGGCGCCGAGGACAGCCATGCCAAAGCTGCCATGACTGCCGACGACCTGATCGCCGCGCAGCGCCTGGTGCGCCGTTTGCCGGTTGGCGAAACCGTGGTGGAAGCGATCCTCGCGCTGGTGCGCTCGGCGCGTCCCGGTCCGGAAGCCGGTGAGATGAGCAACCTCATTGCCTGGGGCCCCGGCCCGCGCGCGAGCCAGGCGCTGATGCTTGCGGTGCGCGCCCGTGCTTTGCTCGACGACCGTTTCGCGCCCTCGGTCGACGACGTGCTCGAACTTGCCGAGCCGG
>DATCXE010000333.1:0-9193 GCA_036565985.1 Bradyrhizobium sp. | reverse complement strand
GCGAAACGGCGTAAGGTTGGCGATGATCGCGTCGGCCGCGTCCATCATCGCCTCGTTGCCCTTGAAGATCGCGAGCGAGGCGTCGGCGGCGGTGAGATCGACCGAATTATCCAGCGGGTAAAGCCCGATCAGCCCATGACGTACGCAAATCGCAGCCTTGCGGCGCCCGATCTCAATGGCATCCGGCAGGAATACGTCGGGGCCTGCCAGATAGATCTTCATGGGTTCCCGTCCGAATTTGGGTCAAGACAGCCTTGTAATCATGTTTGACACGCGCGGACCATCGCAAAGGTGCGTGACGCTTTCGGGAACGCCACGACCCGGACCGCGATTTGGGGTTTTTCCTGATGGCCGTGGCTTCCGGAGTGCCGTTCAGTCGAGAGGGTTCAAGATGGCGAACGTCGGAAACAATAAGCCGCTGTCCGCGACTGCACAGCGGTGCAGCGGGACAGGTTCCGATGATCGCCATCCCGAAGCGTCGACGTTTTCGCCAGAAGAGGTTGCCATGCTCAAGGGTATCCTGGTTTTGTTCGCTATCGGTGGTTTGGTGGCGACGATCAACGTCGCTGAGGCAGCCTCGCGCACTCGCGCCGCCTATTGCATGCAAGGTCAGACGTCACCGGGCCTGAGCAACTGCACCTTCACCAGCATGGCGCAATGCCGGGCCACGGCATCCGGCAGGCGTATGAGCTGCATCGCCAACCCATTCTACAAAGGTCGCCGCAGCCCAACTAGGTGACGTGATCGCCGGGGTCGCCTGCGCTGCCGCGTCGTCGGGCCGCGTTCTTTGCAGGCAAAAAGAGAGCGAGAGGCAAGCGGCCCGGATTCCGCGCACAATCCACGGCATATCACGCAGGGGCTTCGGTTCCGACCGGGTCAGAACCGAAGGGGTTGTGTCTCAGGCGAGCTTGACCGTCTCGGTCTTGTAGTCCTTGCCGAGCGCGTCGAACACCTTGGCGACGATGCTCTTGGCGTCGAGGCCGGCGCGGGCATACATCGCATTCGGCGAATCGTGATCGAGGAACTCGTCGGGCAGGATCATCGCGCGCATGCGCAGGCCGCCGTCGAGCATGCCATGGTCGGACAGCGCCTGCATGACGTGCGAGCCGAAGCCGCCGATCGAGCCTTCCTCGATGGTGAGCAGGACTTCATGGTCGCGCGCCAGCTTCAACAAGAGATCGACGTCGAGCGGCTTCATGAAGCGCGCATCCGCAATCGTGGTGGAGAGGCCATGGGCGGCGAGTTCGTCCGCGGCCTTTTCGCACTCGGCCAGCCGCGTGCCGAAGGAGAACAGTGCGACCTTGTTGCCCTGGCGGATGACGCGGCCTTTGCCGATCTCGAGCGGAATGCCGACCTCGGGCATTTCGACGCCGCGGCCTTCGCCGCGCGGATAGCGCACCGCGCTCGGGCGGTCGTTGATGGCGACCTGCGTCGCGACCATGTGCACCAGTTCGGCCTCGTCGGACGCCGCCATGATCACGAAGTTGGGCAGGCAGCCGAGATAGGCGTTGTCGAACGAGCCGGCGTGGGTGGCGCCATCGGCGCCGACCAGGCCGGCACGGTCGATTGCAAAACGTACCGGCAGGCTCTGGATCGCGACATCATGGACCACCTGGTCGTAGCCGCGCTGCAGGAAGGTCGAGTAGATCGCGCAGAACGGCTTGTAGCCTTCGGTGGCAAGGCCAGCGGCGAACGTCACCGCATGCTGCTCGGCAATGCCGACGTCGAAGGTGCGGTTCGGGAAGGCCTTGTTGAAGATGTCGACGCCGGTGCCCGACGGCATCGCCGCGGTGATGGCGACGATCTTGTCGTCCTTCTCGGCTTCCTTGACCAGGCTCTGGCCGAACACGTTCTGGTAAGCCGGCGCATTCGGCTTTGCCTTGGCCTGCGCGCCGGTGGCGACGTCGAATTTGACCACGGCGTGGTACTTGTCGGCGGAGGCTTCCGCCGGGCCGTAGCCCTTGCCCTTCTGCGTCACGACGTGAACCAGGATCGGGCCGGTTTCCATGTCGCGGACGTTCTTCAGGACGGGCAGCAGATGGTCGAGATTATGGCCGTCGATCGGGCCGACATAATAAAAGCCGAGTTCCTCGAACAGCGTGCCGCCGTCCATCATGAAGCCGCGGGAATATTCTTCGACGCGGTTGGCGCGGTTGGCCAGCACCTTCGGCAGATGCTTGTTGATCTGTTTTGCCGCCTCGCGCAGCGAGCGATAGGTCTTGCCGGAGTAGAGCCGGGACAGGTAGGCCGACATCGCGCCCACGGGCGGGGCGATCGACATGTCGTTGTCGTTCAGAATGACGATCAGGCGCGAGTTCATCGCACCGGCATTGTTCATGGCTTCATAGGCCATACCGGCGGACATCGAGCCGTCGCCGATCACGGAGATGATGTTGTTCTTGCCGCCGGAAAGGTCGCGCGCCACCGCCATGCCGAGGCCGGCGGAGATCGAGGTCGAGGAGTGCGCGGCGCCGAACGGGTCGTAGTCGCTCTCGCTGCGCTTGGTGAAGCCGGAGAGGCCGCCGCCGGTGCGCAGCGTGCGGATACGGTCGCGGCGTCCGGTCAGGATCTTGTGCGGGTAGGCCTGATGGCCGACGTCCCAGATCAGACGGTCGCGGGGCGTGTCGAAGATGTAATGGATCGCGGTGGTCAGTTCGACCACGCCGAGGCCGGCGCCGAAGTGGCCGCCGGTCACTGACACGGCGTCGATGGTTTCCTGACGAAGTTCGTCTGCGACCTGCCGCACCTGCTCGATCTTGAGCTTGCGAAGATCGTCGGGCGTACGAATGGTGTCGAGAAGCGGCGTTTTGCTAAATGTGGTCACAGCGATATTCCAATTTTGCATGTCGGGGCGAATAACCCGACGCGAGATGGGTACGCGTCAACCGCGCGGTGAAAATCCAGATGCCGGGTGCCACCTCGGCCGGCCGGTATCTGATTTGAAGCCTAGATGCACTCCGGACAGAACCAAGTGATATGCATCACGTTGGTCGCTTCTAACCCTTCCCGGTCGTTTTCCTTAGCTATTTGAAGTGCTTGCTGCCGTCGAATGGCGCGGCAGGTGCGCTCCTCAGCCCTTAGAACCGTTAAGCTTTACACCAAAGCGGCCGCCAAAGCCAACCCGGCGCGAGCGACGAGTTCCAGGCCGGGATCGCCGGAGTACCCCGATTTTCAACGGTTGCGGCGGACGAAAAGTTCCGTTTCCCCCGCATCAGACGTAGCCATGGCCTCGTTTCTGGCGGTTTCGATCTGTTTCCAGGCGCTTTCGCGGGCGGTCTGGTCGCCGGTCGCAATCGCCAGCGCGGCATCGGGGGCAGCCATGCGTTCGCTGAGCGGGACCGGTCCGCAAACGATCATGAAAAAGTCGTAGGCATTGGGCCGTTCGTTGGCCATCACGAACTGGAAATGAACGCGGAAAAACTGCCAGCGAAACTTCTTGTAATGTTCGGGCCTGATGATGTCGCGAAATCGAACCGCAACGATCCTGGGATTGCGCCTGGCGGCGCCGACATCGATGCCGTGGCTGGCGATCGGATCGAACTGGTAGAAGTTCATCACGTCCTTGCGGGCCTGACAGTCGACCCAGTCGATCGACGGCTCGACCGCCAGCATGCGCAGATGGTCGCGGAATTGCGCTGACACCGCGTGGAAGCCGACGATCGGGAAGTTTCCGCCCAGCGTCAGCAGCACGATCCGCGGACCATGGCGGCCGAGTGCAGGGTCGAGTTTCAGGGCACGCGCCAGCATTTCGGTGCTCAGGAACGATCCGGAACTGTGGCCGACGATGACGATTTCATCGGCGTCGGTGTTCCGCACGACGTTGACGAGATGCTGCGCGAACCGATCGATGCGCTGGTCCCAATCCGGGCGCTCACGGCGCGAGAACTCCCAGGTCCAGATCGTATCGCTCAGCAGATACAGCACGTAGGTGCTGCTCTCGGTGTATTTCAGCACCGTTCCGAGCAGCGCGACAAAGATCGCCAATGCAGCCGCGATGCTGAACAGGTCGGGAATTCCGAGCGCGCTGAGCCCCTTCTCGAACACAAAGGCGATGCCCGCGGCGCATGCTGCCTCCAGCAGCAGTATCAGATGGGGGTAGGTGATGAAGGTCGCGAAACGCCAGTTTGCCTTGCCGAACCGCGCGATGGTGCCTGACAAGACGAGGCGCCAGTAGATCCAGACCGAATGGCATACCGTGCGCCAGATCGGAGACGCCAGATCTTGCTGGATGAAATCCTCGAAACGGAGGAAATCATAGGCCGTGCGCGTCTGCCAGTCGTCCGATTTGGTATCGATGGTCCAGGACGCGATCTCGTCGTCGGATGCGACCTTGGGGCGGCTGATTGTCGCTGTCAGCTGGTACAGCCGGCTGAACTTGCGCAACTCGGTCCGGAACATGCGGTAGTATTGCGCCAGCCCGCGCGGATCGTAGCCCTGAATATAGATGATATGGCGGTGCTGGACGCGCACGAACTATCCCCGGTTCGGGCGAACTATATCAGGCGACGCCGGACGCGAAGAACTAATTCGCCCGGCAGTTCCCGCGACCCACAGCGCGGGGTGCGTGAAATTCGCGCAATGGCTCCGGTTGATGCACCAAACCCCGACAACGGGCGGTAGGCGGCTTATTGAACGTCGAGCGGCTCGGTCCCTGTGACCTGGCCGGTTGCATCCGTCGTGATCTTGTCGACACGCGCCTCAGCCTGCCGCAGCAGCTCTTCGCAGCGGCGCTTGAGCGCTTCGCCGCGCTCGTAGATCGTGACCGATTCTTCCAGCGGCACCTTGCCGTCCTCGAGCCGCTTCACAATCGACTCGAGTTCCTCGATTGCGCGTTCGAAAGTGAGTTTCTTGACGTCGGCTTGCGTGTTTTCGGCCATATTGCGTTCCCGGATGCGCCCCAGGTTGCGGGCGCAGAATCAAGCTTATAGCGTTTTCAGGCGAAGCGGACACCGGCTCGCGTAAAGAAAACGTGTGAAAACAAAGGGCTAAAGCCCGAAAATTCAGGCACCCATCAACGCGGTGACGTGCGCTGCGACCGACTCCTTGAGCCCCTGCAGGTCGTAGCCGCCCTCCAGCACCGAGACAACCCGCCCGCCGGCGCTGCTATCTGCCACATCCATCAATTTGCGCGTCACCCAGCCGAAATCTTCCGCCTTCACGTTGAGCGAGGCCAGCGGATCGCGGTAGTGCGCGTCGAAGCCGGCCGAGATCAGGATCAGTTCCGGGCTGAACTTCTGCAACTGCGGCAGGATCAGGTTTTCGAACGCCGCGCGAAACTTGGCGCTGCCGTCTTCCGAGGCCAGCGGCGCGTTGACGATGGTATCGTGCTCGCCGCGCTCGCCGCTGGCGCCGGTGCCGGGAAACAGCGGCATCTGGTGCGTCGAGGCGTACATCACGGTCGGATCGGACCAGAAGATGTCCTGCGTGCCGTTGCCGTGATGGACGTCGAAATCGACGATCGCCGCGCGGCCGATGCCGTATTTGCGCTGGGCGTGGCGCGCCGCGATCGCGATATTGTCGAAGAAGCAGAAGCCCATCGGCTTCGAGACCTCGGCATGATGGCCGGGCGGGCGCACCGCGACGAATGCGTTTGGATGCGCGCCCGACATCACCGCGTCCGTTGCCGCGACCGCGCCGCCGACGCCGCGCATCACGGCTTCCCAGGTGCCCGGCGACATCGACGTGTCGCCGTCGATGTAGATCATGCCGCTGGTGGGAGCGATGTGCCTGAGTTCGCCGATGTAGTGCTCGCCATGGCACAGCGCGACGGAATCTAGATTGCCTTCCGGCGCTTCGCCGCGCGTGAGCGGCTTGAAGCGGTCTTCCGCCAGCACCTCGGCCACCGCGCGCAGCCGGTCAGGGCGTTCCGGGTGGCCCGGAGGCGTCAGGTGATCGAGACATGCGGTATGCGTCAGCAGGAGTGTCATGCAAAATCCTGGCGTTAGGAAACGCGCGGGCGCGAAGGGACTAATCTAGGCCCTCGATGGCCGCTCGGAAAGAGCCGCCACGGAGATCGGGCAAGAACCTTGGTCCTCGGGTCTCCGTGTCCCGGACGCGGCGCAGCGTCGCTTGACGATGCACCGCAGAACCGGGACCTCACCGCGGCAGCGCGTGGACCCCGGATCAGCAGCGCATCACGCCGAAGGGCGGCGCGCTGCGCAGCGCCCGGGGAACGCTCCACCACTAGTTCAGCCGGATGATGCGATCCACCGCGGTCGGGCCGACCGGGCTGTTCGCCCCGAAATAGGCATTCAATGCGTCGATGTCGTAGATGCCGGTTTGCGGCGCGGTTCCCTGCGTGAGAACGGTGAAGCCGTCGCCGCCGACCGACAGGAAGTTGTTGACGGTGACGCGATAGCTCGCGGCGGGATCGATCGTCTGCCCGTTCAACGTCATTCGTTCGGCGATGACGCGTTCGCCGTCCGGCTTCGAGCCGTCCCACGCATACGAGAAGCCCTTGGATACCTGCAGGATCCGCGGCCGCTTCGGATCGCGCCATTGCTGTTCCAGCATGTCCTTGATCTGCTTGCCGGTCAGCGTCATCGTCACGAGCTGGTTGCGGAACGGCTGGCTGGCAAACAGGTCGGCGTAGGTCACCGCGCCGCCTTCCTTCCGCGCAATATCTGTGCGGACGCCGCCGGGATTGGTGAAGGCAATGTCGGCGCCGCCCTTTCCGGCGGCGCGGGTCGCGGCGAGTTGCGCGTCCGCGATGATGTCGCCGAGCGGGCTCTCGCCGGCATTGTTGGGTACGCGCGACAACGTCTCCGTCACCGAGCCTGCCGGGCGGTTGGCGATCGGCGCGGCCAGCCTGTCGTAGGCGTCGATCAGCGCGGTCTGCTCGGCGTCCTTGGCGAGCGTCGCGGTGCGGACGATGGTGTTGTCGGCCCTGGCGCTGATGACATCGCGCGTGACGGGATCGAGCTTGAGATCGATCGCGGTGACGAGCGTGCCGTATTTGTCGGCGGAGGTGACAAGCCGTCCGTCCATCTCGCAGACATAGGCGCGGTGGGTGTGGCCGGTGACCACGACGTCCACCGCCTTGTCGAACTTTTTCACGATGTCGACGATCGGCCCCGAAATGCCGGGGCATTCATCGTAGTCGCCGGTCGGGAATCCACCTTCGTGAATCAGCACGACGATGGCCTCGACGCCGCGCGCCTTCAGTTCCGGGATCAGCGCATTCACCGTCTCCGCCTCGTCGCGGAATTCGAGGTCGGCGACGCCTACCGGCGAGACGAGGCCCGGCGTTCCCTTCAGCGTCAGGCCGATGAAGGCTACGGGAACGCCGTCGAACTCCCTGATTTCGTAGGCGGGAAGGACGGGCTTGCCGGTGCTCTTCTCGATCGTGCTGGCGGCGAGGTAGCGAAACTTCGCGCCCGTGAACGGATGCGGGCCCCGGCATTTGTCGACCGGGTGGCAGCCGCCATTCTGCATCCGCAGCAGTTCGTCCTTGCCCTCGTCGAACTCGTGGTTGCCGACGGAGGCTAGCGCCAGTCCCATCATCGACAGCGCTTCGATGGTGGGCTCGTCATGGAACATCGCCGACAGAAACGGGCTGGCGCCGATCAGGTCGCCGGCCGCGACGAAGATCGTGTTGCGGTGTCCGTCGCGAAGCTGGCCGACCAGCGTCGCCATGTGTTCGGCGCCACCTGCGGCGACGGTGATCTTCTTCGTCTTGTCCTCGGGGTCGGCGATGACGATCCCGCCGGGGGAGGGGCGCAGATAGCCGTGAAAATCGTTGATCGCGAGAACGCGCAGGTCGACCGGGGCTGGGGATTGGGAGTGAGATGCGGCGGGGGCAAGCAGGATTGCCGAGGCGGCAAGGATCGAGCGGAGCATTTTCATGGCAATGGAATAGCAGACAACTGCTTCAACGTCATTGCGAGGAGCGAAGCGACGCGGCAATCCATTCTTTCTTGCTGTGGCGCGATGGATTGCTTCGCTGCGCTCGCGATGGCGGCGGCGAGAGCCGGCCTAACCTCCCTTGCGTTCGAAGAACGCCGTGAACGCGGCGACCGCTTCCTTTGAGCGCATCCGTTCGCCGAACAGATGGCCTTCCTGGTCGATCCGGCGGGTCAGGTCCTCGGGCGGCAGCTTGATCAGCTTGCGCGAGATTGCGACCGCTTCGGCCGGAAGCGCGCAGATCTCGCGCGCCACCTTGCGCGCCTCGGCCTCGGTATGCCCGGGCGCCACCACCACGTTGACGAAGCCGGCGGTGTGCGCGTCGTCGGCCGTAAAGGTGCGGCCCATCACCAGCATGGAGAAGGCGCGCTGATGGCCCATGGTGCGCGGCATCAGCAGGCTTGAGGCGCCTTCCGGCACCAGCCCGAGATGGATGAAGGGCGTCGAGAAGGTCGCGGTCTTGCTGGCGAGCACGTAGTCGCAATGGAACAGCATGGTGGTGCCGATGCCGATCGCGACGCCGTCGACGGCGGCGATGATCGGCTTGACGTTGTGGGCCAGCGAATAGAGGAATTTTGCGGCGTTGGAGGCGCGCGGCGCATCTGACGCGGAAGTGCCGTCCTTCAGGAAATCCTTGAGGTCGTTGCCGGCGGTGAACACGCCGGAGCCGCCCGTGATGATGATGCAGCGGATCGCAGGATTGTTCTGCGCCGTGTCGATCGCATCGCTCATCGCGCGATACATCTCCTGGGTGATCGCGTTCTTCTTCTCCGGCCGCCGCAGCGTGATCACGCGCGTGGCGTCTTCGTCCGACACAATGAGGTGCCCGGTCATGATCTTGCCCCCGAAACAGGCGGCAACGGTGCCGCTGGCCAACCATCGGGCCATATCCTACATGATCCGGCAAGGGGCCAAACGGTCGTGGCGGATTTTCCCACGGATGTGATCAGGAGGTTAACGCAATGCAGCTGGGCGGAATTCATCACCTGACCGCGATCTCCGCGAAACCGCGGGAAAATCTGGCCTTTTACACCGGCCTGCTCGGCATGCGCCTGGTCAAGAAGACGGTCAATCAGGACGACGTCTCGGCCTACCACCTGTTCTACGCCGACGGCAAAGCCAACCCCGGCACTGACCTTACCTTCTTCGATTTTCCGGCGGCGCCTGAGCAGCGCGGAACCGACTCGATTTCGCGGACCGGCCTGCGCGTCGCGGGCGAAGCGAGCCTGGGCTACTGGCGGGATCGCCTGAAGAACGCCGGCGGCGTCGTCGGTGATGTCGTCGAGATCGA
>DATCXE010000638.1:0-2439 GCA_036565985.1 Bradyrhizobium sp. | reverse complement strand
CGAGATGTAAGCGGGGCCGCCGAGATTGACGCAATTCCAGAACGTCATGCCATGGGTGATGATCGCGCCCTTGGGCTGGCCCGTCGTGCCCGAGGTGTACATGATGGTCGAGATGTCATCGTGGGTGACGTCCTCAAGGCGATCGATCGGCTGTGAAGCTGCAATCGCCGCTTCATAGGAACCGCCCGGCCCAACCAGCAGTGCCGACGAAACGTTGCAGAGCTTGGCGACCGACAGCGCGACCTCGGCCAGGTCCGTGTCGTGGATCATCACCTTTGGCGAGGAATCGCCGACGATGAACTGCAATTCGGGGACGGTGAGGCGGGTGTTCAGCGGCAGGAACACAGCGCCGATCCGGCCGCAGGCGAACTGCACTTCAAGCGTGTCGGTCGTGTTCAGCGCCAGCACCGCGACGCGGTCGCCGCGCTTGACGCCGAGTCCATCGCGCAGATGCGTGGCAAGGCGCGAGACGCGCGCGTCGAGTTCAGCGTAGGAAAGCCGACGATCGCTCGCGAGGTCGATGGCCGCGATCTTGTCCGAGGTGCGGCGGCCGAAATGGGCGATCCAGTCGTAATAACGAACCGACGACATGCTTACTCCCGCCTTCCTCCCGCGCAAGCTGCCCGATCACGGGGCCGGATTTCCGGTCGCGTCGGGCTCGCTCTTGCCTCGCCTCTTGACTTCCTTGTCGCGCCAGCCGGTCAGGAGCCGCGCAGCATTTCGCTGATCACGTTCAACTGGTTGTCGCGAAACTCGACCATATAACCGTCCCGGATCGGACGATAGTCCGTCGGCGAGGTGTTGAGCGTGATGCCGGGCAGCAGCATCGACAGCGGGACGTTTTTGAGGTTGGCGGCCTGCGCCATGATGTTGGCGCGGCTGAGGTCGTTTTTGCACTGCTCCAGCACCACGACCAGCGCCTGGGCGACCATATAGCCATAGCTGGCGGCGAAGTTGCCGAGGTCGACGTTCGGCAGCCGCGACTTCATGAACTCGGCGTAGGCGAGGATTCCGGGGTCCTTGGAATCCTGGCTGTAGCTCTTCAAGGCCACGACCGACATGATGCCCGTCGATGCCTCGACGCCGGCCGGTACGAACACCGTATCCTTGTTGGCGCAGCCCGAGGAGATGAAGCGCATCGGCCGCCAGCCGGTCTCATACGCCTTGCGGATCGCCTGGGCGCAAGCGCGCGGTGTCACGCTGTAGATCAGGAAAACGTCGGCCTTGGTGTTGGCGAGCGTGAGGATCTGCGAATCAACGGTCGGATCGGCGACTTCGAAGCTCGACGCCATCGCGATGACCTTGTCGGCGTCGGCGCCGAGGGCCTCCTTGACGCCGCGCAGGTAGTCCTTTCCGGCGTCGTCGTTCTGGTAAAGGATCGCGATCCGCGCGTTCGGGTTCTTCGCGCGCGCGTAACGCACCTCGATACCCGCTTCCTCATAATAGTTCGGGGCCCATGGAAGCGCCATCAGCCAGGGTTGTGTCGCCGGATCGTTCCACTTGGACGCGGAGCTGATCAGGAACAAATGCGGCACCTTGGCGCCGTTGAGGTATTTCGCGGTCGCCGAACTCGGCGCGGTGCCCATGGTGCCGAACATGAAGGCGACGTTGTCGTTCTCGACCAGCCGGCGCGTGGCCTCGACCGTCTTTGGCGGCGAGAAGCCGTCGTCCAGCGACAGCATGTTGAGCTTGCGTCCATTGACGCCGCCCTTCTCGTTGATCATGTCGAAATAGGCCGCGAATACCTTGCCGGTGACGCTGAGCGCCGACGCCGGGCCGCTATACGGCATGATGTTGCCGAACTTGATCTCGGTATCGGTGATGCCGGGTTGCTGGGCGACGGCGGCGGCCGAGGCGGCTAAGGTCAACAATGCCGACAAGGCAATGGCCGGGGCTGATTTGCTCAATCGGATCATGCTTCATCCTCCCCGGCGAATGGCCGTTATGTGTTATTGATTTTTCGCGCAAACGCTAAGGCATGTTCGAGGAACCGGTCTTGCGTTCAGTTGCTGGAGGCGGCATGCGTCAGGTAGCCGCGTTAGCCTGTGCGCTGTCGGCACAATAGTGCCAGCCGCTCAACGCAAGTTTGCGCGGGCCAAATCGGGGCATCGTGATCCCTCGGGAGGAAAACATGCTGGAGCGCACAAGGGTGCAAAGCCCGTTCTACACGGCGGAACACGAGGCGTTCCGCGACGTGATGCGCCGCTTCGTGGCGCGTGAGATCGAGCCCTATGCCCATGAATGGGACGAAGCCGGCGAGTTTCCGCGCGAGCTTTATGCCAAGGCCTCGGAGATCGGGCTGTTGGGCCTGGGTTTCCCCGAAGAATATGGCGGCGTCGCTGCCGATCAGTTCATGAAGATCGTGGCTTCGCAGGAACTGGCGCGCGCCGGCGCCGGAGGTGTCAGCTCGAGCCTGATGAGCCACACCATCGGCTCGCC
>DATCXE010000332.1:0-13677 GCA_036565985.1 Bradyrhizobium sp. | reverse complement strand
CGAGTAGATGTCGAACTGTGCCTTGTCCCCCAATTCGGTGAGATAGTTGGCGTAGCTGAAGCCGTGCACCAGCCACTCATCCCTGGTTTCCAGCATCGGATAGTCGAGGGCTTCGAGGGCGGTCCCGACGAGATCGGCTTTCTTGTGCAGAATGATCTGGAAGGTGCCGTTCAGCGAGCTTTCGATGGCCGTGCCGCACAGCTCGGAATCTCCCTGCGAAGCGTGCGGGTCGCCAACAGACAGCAGAGCGCCTTCGACCGCGACGGGATAATACATCGTGGCGCCCTTGCCGATCCGCCAATTGTCGATATTGCCTCCGGTATAGCTTGGCGGAATTGAGTCGACGATATCGGCTTCCTTTGGCGCCAGGCCGATGACGCCGAAATGCGGACGTATCGGAATGCGCACATTCTTCAGGATGCCGTGGTTCTCCTTGATCGTGGAGTGATCGACCGGAACGCCGGGATAGTCGATGGTTTTGTGAACGACGCCGGAGGGGTCGGTCTGCGGAGTCCATCGGAAATTATACACGGCCTTCGCCCAGTTGCGTTCGCCTGTCGCGTCGACTTCGTAGATCGTGACCACTTCGCGCGGCTTTGGCTCGGTAAGAAGGTCCTTGTAATGAAAGCCCCACCATGCGGCCGCGTTGCTGCCGAACGCCTTTCCGGGATACTGCGGGTTGGCGCAAGGCCGCGGTGTGACGTCGATAATGCGCAACTCGATCACGTCACCCTCCTGGGCGCCGCGTACGAACACCGGGCCGGTGCAGATGTGCACGCCAAGGCCCTCGCCGGCGCCGCGCCCGAACAGCGAGGCATCCATCGGACCTGCGCCGCGTCGGTTGACGCCCTTCTTCTCCCTGGTCCAGAGGAAAACGCTTTCGGCGCCGGGATCGCCCTTCACCATGCGCTCGGCGTCGTCGTTGGCGTGGTGGGTCAACGCCTCAATGGTGATGAAGTCGCCGGAATCAATCTCGACCTGGGGTTTCAACTTCTTGCTGAAATAGCCCCAATGCACGGTGTCGGCATTCGCCGGCAAATGATGATAGGATCGCTTGGCAGGCTGGTTCTTCTCGGCGGCCGCCGCCATCTGCGGCGTCACCAGTGAAATGCCGCCTGCAGTCATCGCCGCCGCGCCTCCGGCTGCGGCGAAGCTGGACCTCAGGAACGACCGGCGTTCCCGATCGAGCGTCTCCTTGAACCTTCGGTGGTGCAATTCGAATTCCGGACAGTTCTTGTCGTCACCCGCGCACATCGGATCTCTCCTGGTTTAAGCGTGCAGTTTACGCGCACCTTCATCCACCGCAGTCCACCGGAACAGCCAAACTGGCGCATCATTCAGTGCCGACTGTCGTACGGTGAAGACGGCGTCGCCGCATAACGTAACCGAGAGACAAATTTACCGTCGCCTATTGCTTGAGCTTCGCGTGCTCAAATTTTGAGATGCGCGGGCATTGCGTGAGCGCTCGCTGCCTCAAATGATGGCTTAAGGCTACGAAAATGATAGGCATGAAGTCCTGACATATTGCCATGCGCTCCAATACAAATCGGCTCCAGAGGACCAACCGCTAGCTGGATGTTCTGCTGGAGCGGCAGAACCCAACCTTGTGTCTGCGATGCCGCGCACCATCTTGATCCGAAAATGCGAGACGACGTTGCGAGGTGGTCGATCGTGCAGCATGTGGATTTCACCAGCGAGGCCTTCTTTCGCAATCCAGCGGCTGGTGTCGCGAGCTTGCGCGCCGCGGGTCCGGTGGTCGCGACGAAGTTTCCGATCATCGGCCGGGTCTGGGTCACCACGACCTACGAGACGGCCGCGCGCGTGCTGAAGGACAACGGCGTGTTCACGCTGCGCAAGGACGGCGGATCGCTCGCGGGCCTGCCCTGGTGGATGCCGAAGTTGATCGGGGCCGTGGCCAACAACATGCTGACGATGGATGAGCCGGATCACACGCGGTTGCGGAACATCGTCGATGAAGCGTTCCGCCGCCGCGCGGTGCTCGACATGGCGCCGCACATTCGCGCCATCGCCGACGGCCTTGCCGATCGATTGTTCGCGGACGGCAGCCCTGCCGATCTGGTGCAGCGTTATGCGCGGATGCTGCCGCTTGCGGTGATCTGCGAACTGCTCGGCCTGCCGCCGGCCGACCGGCCGAAATTCATCGCATGGGCCAATTCACTTGCGAACCTTACCAATGCATTCGGCCTTCTGCGCCTGGTCGGTGGCCTCATCCGGATGCGGCGCTACCTGCAGGAACGGCTGCGGCTGGCCCGGGAGGAGGGCGGCGAGGGTTTGATCGCCGAACTCGTGCGCGTCGAAAAGGAGGGCGGGCGCATCACGCCGGATGAGATGGTCTCGATGGTGTTTCTGCTGCTCGGCGCGGGCTCGGAGACCACGACCCACCTGATCAGCGGATCGGTGTTCGAACTGCTCAAGGATACCGGTCGGCGCGACTGGCTGGCGGCGGACTGGAGCCGGGCCAGCCTTGCGGTGGAGGAGTTTTTGCGCTTCGTCTCGCCGGTGCAGTTCTCCAAGCCGCGCTACGTGCGCCATGACGTCGATATCGAGGGCGTGAAGCTGAAAAAGGGCGACAGGGTCATGGCGATGATCGTCGCCGCCAACCTGGACGAGCGGGCGAATGCGTGCCCCGAGCGGCTCGATCTGGAGCGGCGGCCGAACCGGCACCTGTCGTTCGGCACGGGAGTTCATTTCTGCCTCGGCCACCAGCTCGCCCGCATCGAGGCGACATGCGCGCTGCAGGCGCTGTTCACGCGCTGGCCCGGGCTTCAACTCGCGGTCGAGCCATCGCAAATTCGCTGGCGGAGGCGGCCCGGCATTCGCATGATCGCCAAGCTGCCGGTGGTGGCGGGTCTTTGAAGACGGGTCTTTGAAGAGAGCTGCTGTAGAGGCGGCGCTGCGAGAAAGCTCGCCGGGCGTGGTGGCGTCAAACCACTCTCAATCTGTCGGAACGCAGCTTGTTCGAGCTGTGCGCATTGTGGGTTTGAACCGCAACTCTTTCCAGGCGGTCCGAGATCCAGTCAAAAATGAACTCGCTGGCAAGCGTCGGGTTGTCGGTGTGGCCCTCGGAGGCCGCCGCATCCGCTTCCGTAAATATCTTCAGCGTGATGTCCGGCTGAGGCTTTCCCGCCTTGAGTTGCTCGACCAGGACGTCCACCCGCTCCGGCTCAAGCCAGCCGTGTTCGCCCATGGTAATCAGGACCGGACATTTCAGGTTCGGTGCGATTCTGGATTTGAGACCGGTGGGGCTAGTCGCATCGAGCGACGCAGCGTGCCTTGCCAGAAACGCGCGCTCCTGCAAATCCCAGATGCCGCCGTCACAAACGGCGGCGGCGAACCGATGGTCGAGCGCAACGCCGCGCGCGACAAAAGAGCCCGAGCCATCGCCGAGAATCGCTATTCGACGTTGATCGACATCATCCCTGGTTGCGAGATAGTCCATGATATAGGAGATCGCCGTCTCCAGATCAGGACGGGCGACCACATCCTCGAACCTGGCGCCGTTATCCGATCCCATAAGGTCGACACACAGCAGCGACATTCCGCGATCGCGGGCGTAGCGCGCAGCCTTGTAGAGGTACTCTTCCTTGCGATGTCCGGGTTCGCCGATGCAGATGACGACAGGCGTTTGCGCCGACACGGCCCGGGCGGGCAGAAAATATCCCTCGAGCGGATAGTGACTGAGCCAGGGGATCTCGACCACTTCACCGGCTGGATTTCGGTGTTCCAGGTAGTGGCGGGCGCAGGTCCGCATGCTGGCGAGACCAGCTCGCAGTCTCTCGTCTGTGAAATCAAGGTCGATAATGGCCGCGCTATAATAACTGATGGCGCGCAGCCAATTGCTTTTGGCTGTCAGACGATTTCCATGGCTGAGAGCCGCATCGCCTCGCTCATGGTTGGTTTCGGCCGTCCTGTTCCATTCCCGATACCAGGATGCCTGATCCTTCGGATCGATCCGGCTTGCCGTGAGGAAGCATTCGGAAACGGTCGAGCCGCCTTCCTGGGCAGCACCCAAAAGCCGCCGAAATTCAGCGGAAAGGTCTTCGCTGCTCGGCCAGGGGGCCCTCCCGCTCTGGCCAAAGTGAAAGACCATATCATTCATCAAGTCTGACTTTGTTAGTTGAGTCCGGTGATATCCAACCGAAACGGGAGCGGTCGCGCAAGCCAATTCGCCCGTTCATAGTGCGACGGGAAGTCTCACACGGCGACCGCAATTGGCCGCCCGGTGCCGCTCAAACTGGTGACGGGAAACGGCCGGGACTCAGATGTCCATGACCACCTTCAGGCAGGCCTTCTCGAGTTGATTCTTGAGGGACGCGAGCCTTCCGGTGAACTCCTTGAGTTCGTTGTCGCTGAACTCGGCAAAGATGAATTCGTTCAGGGCGTCCTGCTGGGAGGCCAGGTTTGCGATGTGCTTGTACGACTTGTCCGTCAGTGACATTTGTACAACTCTGGCGTCGTCTACCGAGGTCTTCCGGCGCATAAAGCCCTTCTTCTCAAGAAGTTTCGACTGGGTTGTGACGAATGACGGGTCGACGTGGAGCATCTTCGACACCACCTTCACCGCGACGCCATCGCCTTTGTCGAGGTCCGCCAGGGCCATCAGGATCATCCATTGAGGGCCGCTGATTCCCAGGGCTTTTGCCCAAAAATGGCGGAGTTCCTCAAGATGCACGTTAATGGAGGCGATTTCCCATGCGAATCGCCTGACCAGGTCCTGGCTCCGTGCGGAGCGCTGCGGAGGATTGGAGTTTTTTGCCAAGACCCGTGGTCTCACTTGCTCTTCTTGTTTTTCGACGCTGCGTTGCATCGTCGCTATTGTTCACTAATCTTGCGGCGACGCAAATAGCAAAAATTTGATAATAAAATCAGTGGACTAAATCACCTTAACCGCCGCCCCGATTCCAGGTGATTGCCGGATTCCGATCTGTTGCTGCAAGGACACAGGGCCGGACCATAACGATGTATGAGTAGATAAAGTATTTTGATTAACTTAGTGGCGAAGGCATAGTTCTCCGTGACGACTGGGGGGTCCTAGATCGTCCCGTTCTAGGTGGTTCGCTTAAGTCCCTCGCGCTGATGCGGGAGTGTCCTAAAGGCGCGAAGCGGCTAGGCGGTTTTTTTACGGGGGACAAGGGAACCAACCTTGGGGTGCTTCACCCAGCGGATCCGGAACCTTCCCTACAGAGCAACTTGGAGGTTTAGCATGAAGATGGTTAAGAGCCTTATTCTCGGCTCAGCGGCGGGTCTGGTCGCCATGAGTGGAGCTCAGGCAGCCGATCTTCCCGTCAAGGCCAAAGCGGTCGAGTACGTGAGGATCTGCTCCCTGTATGGTGCTGGTTTCTTCTACATTCCTGGCACCGACACCTGCATCAAGCTGGGTGGTTATCTGCGCGTTGAAACTGCGTTCAACGGCTCGGTCTACAACGGTGCGTATTCTTCGGTGAACGGCGCCCAAAATCGCCTGTCGAACTACTACACCGCTCGCTCCCGTCAGGATCTGACGATCGACACGCGCACCGCGACCGAATACGGCGTGGTCCGCACGTTCTTCGATGCGACCTTCTCCTGGACCACGGGCAGCTACGCCGGTGCCGGTACGGGTGGTACCACGTACAGCGCGGGTGTCGGCCAGGTCGGCAACCCCTCTGACGGTGGTATCGCTGGCGGTTCGGTCGGCGTCTACCATGCGTTCATCCAGTTCGCTGGCTTCACGATGGGTAAGACGATCAACCCGTTCGATACCCCCTGGGTCAACTATCCGGGCAACAACTTCGACGGTCTCGTCGGCGGCAGCGGTGACGTCACCGCCGTCAACCAGCTGACCTACACCGCTCAGTTCGGCAATGGCGTGTCGGGCAGCCTCGCGGTCGTCGACCCGACGGCCTACCATCAGAGCAACCTGTATAACCTGGGTGCAAATGGCGTTCTGCTCAACGGTCCCGCCTTCCAGGGTGGTGCCTACGGCCTCAACGCCTTGGGTGGCACGAGGGCTCCCGACATCGTCGGCGTGTTGAAGGTCGATCAGGCTTGGGGTGTGTTCCAGTTGTCGGCTGCTGCCCACAACAACCACGCCGCCTACTACGGCGCGACTGAGACCACGGGTCATCCCGACGACAAGTGGGGCTGGGCTGTGCAGGCCGGCTTGCAGATCAAGAACATCCCGACCGGTGCGGGTGACACGATCAACTTGCAGGCGGTCTACACCGACGGTGCGAGCCGCTACAACTTCCAGAGCTTGGTTGGCCAGAACTTCGTGATGTTCGGCGGCACCAACGTGCCGGGCGCCTACCAGAGCGTTGGTCTCGCTGGCGTGGCTGACGGTGTGTACGCAACTGGCACCGGCATTGCGACGGCTCAGACCTGGGGTATGCGTGGTGCGTGGAACCACAACTTCGACCCCTACTGGAGCGGTGCGATCTACGGTGCATACGCTCAGCTGAAGTACGGCAACGGTGGCGCAGGTCTCATCTGCAACGCCATCGCAGGAATTGGTGCGGCGACTGCCGGCATCACCAACTGCGATCCGAACTTCAACATCGGCCAGATCGGCGGCATCCTCCGCTGGACCCCGGTGAAGGGCCTGACGTTCTCTGCGGACGTCACCTACACCATGCTGGACCAGAAGTTTGCTGGCACGATCACGCCGGGAGCTGGGATCAACGCGACTGCCAAGCCGGCAGCGACCTACCAGCTGAAGGACCAGGATACGGTGAGCCTGCTTCTCCGCGCTCAGCGTAACTTCTGATCGCGAAAGACTTCAGCAACCTAAGAGAACCCCGGCAGGCAACTGCCGGGGTTTTCGTTGTGAAGGGGCAGAGTGAAGGGTCAGATTACAGAGACTCTAAAAAGATAATTTGATTATGTGAGTTACTCATGTATTATAGTCTTCAGGTGGCCGCCAAAACTCTTTGACGGCTTCTTAGTCTCAAGGAGACGCAGCGCTACTTTACGATAAACCTCCGAAACCTCCGGCAATGCCCTGCCGGAGGTTTTTAATTTTTGGGCTAGGCTTTTCAGTACCTGCCGATGCGGTCGGACGAATGGAAGGCCTCGCGGGATTAACGATAGCGGCACCGGGGATGCGACGGATCTACGCCCTTGTCGGCGCGTCCAGCCCTCCCTGAACGCTCGCGTCGGAGGAGACTCCTGAAGCGCCCAATTCGCAGATGATTCTCACGGCGCGATCGGTGATTCGGGAATGATGCGCGCGGCGGAATCGCGCTCTGCTTTCGGTCGGTGAGGACGGGTGGTCTTCGGCAGTGTTGGCCGGCAGGATTGATCGGAGAGTCGCGCTTGCGTAGAATCGGATCAACGCTGGCGGCTGGGCCGTGCATGCCTGAAAACGAGCACCTTCGGGGGAGAATCGGTTGCGCCCAAATCCATTGAAGCCCCGGCTGGCCGCCGGGGGCTGTGCGTTCGGAACGATGACGTTCGAATTCTTCACGCCCGGCTATCCGGCGATCTGCCGCGAGGCTGGCGCTGAATTCATCCTCTACGACATGGAGCATTCGGGCGCAGGCTTCGAGACGATGAAGGCGCAGTTCGCATTCTGCCGTGGGCTGGACCTGGTGCCTCTCGTGCGCGTTCCCTCGGGCGACTATCACCACATCGCGCGCGCGCTCGATATCGGTGCGATGGGGATCATGGTGCCCATGGTCGAAACGCCCGAGCAGGCGAGGGCGATCGTCGACTGCACAAAATATCCGCCGGCAGGGCGCCGCGGCGCTGCGTTCAATGTCGCGGCGCACGATGACTATGCGGGCGGGCCCGAGACCGACAAGATCGCCAGCGCGAACGCGCGCACGATGGTGATCGCGCTGGTCGAGACCGCGAAGGGCATCGCGAACGTCGATGCGATCGCAGCCGTTGATGGCGTCGACGTGGTTTGGCTCGGCCACTACGACCTGACGAATTTCATGGGCATCCCGGGGCAGTTCGACAATCCGAAATTCCAAGCGGCTGTCGGTGACCTCGTCAATGCCTGCAGGAAACACGGCAAGACGCCAGGCTTTCTCGCCGGCGACGAGAACTGGGCATCCGACTTCCGCGCCAGGGGCTTTCGCATGATCGCCTACGGCGTCGACACGCTGCTGATGCAGCGCGCGCTCGCGGACGGCATCAGGCTCCTGCAAGGGACTTTGAAGAAGTAGAGCGTTTTCCAGCGAAGTGGAGACCGGTTCGCGTCAAGAAAACGCGTCAAACAGGAATCTAGAGCCCCGTTCCGATTCAATCGGAACGGAAAAGGCTCTAGTCGCGAAGGCGACGAGCCGGGGGTCGCCACAAGACATCGGCCGCAACTGCTGCGGCGGTGCTACGAGATCGCGATGATCTCGAGTTCCTGACCGGATGTTGCGACGACGTCCCCGACAGCTTTGCCCATCAGAGACTTCGCCACCGGGGACACAAAGGAAATGGAGCCGGCCTTGGGATCCGCCTCGTCCTCTCCCACGATGCAATATTTCTGCACGCGCCCGTCGTCGCGCCGGAAGGTTACGGTGCTCCCGAAGGCAACCGTGCCATTTGAGGTGGAATTGGTGATGACCTGAGCCGACCGAACTCTCGCCGAAAAGTAGCGCACATCCCGCAACGGCGTTGCCGACTGCCGCCGTCGTTCATTCACGTCCTCGATCTGCTGCGCCGCGTCGTATGCCTCGCGCGCTTGTTGCAGCTGAAATTCCAGCGCCTTCAATCCCGCTTCCGTAACAAGGTTCGGATGAGGTGAAATCGGGCGGTCGGGCAGCAGGGTCTCCGCCGCCGTTTCGGCACTGTCTTCCTTGGTGAAGGCAACGCTCAAGCTCAGACTCCTTTCGGGTGAGACACCCAAGCTTTAGGAATTGCTGCGCTTTTTTTCCGTCTGGCCGGGGAACCCGGATCTTCAGGCCACGCCCGAAAATGCTGCCAAGTTACTGATCTAACGATCATTTTCCGGTAAGCGACGGAACTGCCTGGTCACCTTGGACCACATTCGGGGACCATGCAACCACCATATCGAGAACGCAACTCAGAATCGCTTGGCCATCTCGGCGAGGCGGCGGTGTGCGGTCTCGCGGGCGGCGCGGATCGGTTCTGCCGGACCTGTCGTCGGTCCGATCGGAACGAAGCGGACATCGCTGACGCCGATGAACCGGAGCGCCTCGCGCAAATAGGGGGTCGCCATATCGATGCGGCCGCGGTTCATGCCGGTGGCAAAATCGCTGCCGGAAGCGAGGATGACGATGGTCGGCCGGTCCTTCAGCAGCGGAAGATAGCCCTGCGCCGGATCGAAGCGGAACGTCAGTCCGGGCTGGATGACGATGTCGAACCACTGTTTGAGCTTGTAGGGGATGCCGAAATTCCACATCGGCGTCGAGATCAGCACGCGATCGGCCAGTGAAAACCGCAGCGCCATCCGCTCGGCCTCGGCGAAGCTGTCCCGCTGCGCGTCGTTGAAGGCCTGCGCTTTCATGCGCGCATATTTTGCCTCGACGATGGGACCGGAAAACTCCGGCAGCCGCTCGCGCCAGAGATCCACGACGTCCAGATCCCAATCGGGACGGGCCTGCCGAAAGCCGTCAAGGAAGACGCGGGCGCCGGCGCTCGACTCGGATTCGGCGCGGGGCGAGCAGGACAGATGCAGGAGCTTTGCCACCGCTCATTCCAGCGCTCTGATGACGGCATCCGCGCGCGTGACAACGGCGACGTTTTGCATGGCAAAGTTGATCGAGGCGCTGTGCCAGTCGGCATTCATTGTGGAGCAGCAGTCTTCCGGCACGATCATGAAATAGCCCTTGTCGGCGCCGGTGCGAGCGGTGTGCTCGACCGACATGTTGGTCCAGGCGCCGGTGTTGATGATCATGTCGCGTCCGGTCGCCTTGAGGATCGTCTCAAGCCGGGTGCCTTCCCAGGCGCTCATTCGCATCTTCTCGACCACGAAATCGCCGGGCCGCGGTTCGAGGCCGGAGACCGGGGCCGCGCCCCAGCTGCCGCGCACCATCGCCTTGCTGTCGACGAGGCCTTCGAACAGCGGCGCGTTCAGCGTCACTCCGGGTGCGCCGGGCTCGACCACGAACCAGACATGGATGATGGTGACGCCGCGGGCGCGCGCAGTCTCGGCGAGGCGCCGGACATTTTCGACGACATGCTGCTGCTTCGCATGGCCGGGCGCGCCTGATTCAGCGAATGCGCCGCCGTCCATGATGACGTCGTTCTGAAGATCCTGGATGATCATGGCGCAGCGCTGCGGATCGAGCCGCATCTCGCCGTCGACAAGGATGGGGGCTGCGGCCGCAGGACCGGCACTTGCGGCTCTGCCGCCGCGCGCGCCGCTCATATAGGGCTCGTGGCGCGGTCCGGCCTTGGTCGGTATCGCATAGATTGAATGTGTCGAGGTCAGGTACAGCGTGCGGAAGTCCGGTCCGCCCCACGTGAGGTTGGCGACGAGTTCGGGGACTCGGATCTTCCCCAGCAGTTCGCCGCGCGGCGAGTAGACCCAGACGCCGCCGGGCGCGGTGACCCAGACATTGCCGTGCTGATCGCACTTCATACCGTCGGGCACGCCTGCCTCGAGCTCGGAGCGAATGCCGCTCGCGAACACGCGCGCGTTCGACAGCGAGCCGTCGGCATTGACGTCAAAGACGCGGATCAGGGTCTGCACGGTGTCGTTGACATAGAGCAGCCTCTCGTCGGGCGAGAAGCACAGCCCGTTCGGCTGGTCGAACAGATTGCGGTCCACCACGAGCTTCGGCTCGCCGCCCGGCACGACGCGATAGACGCCCTGAAAACCCAGCTGGCGCGGCCGCTCGACGCCGTAGACCGGCATGCGGCCATACCAGGGGTCCGAGAAGTAGATTGCACCGGAGGAGTGCACGCAGACATCGTTGGGACTGTTGAGTTCCTGTCCCCCGAAGTGCGAGGCCAGCACCTCGCGCCGCCCGTCCGGCCGTTCGCGGATCAGCGACGAGGTCGCGTGCTCGCAGACGATCAGATTGAGCTCGGCATCATAGGTCATGCCGTTGCATTTGTTCGACGGGCGCTTGACCTCGGCGATGCCGCGCCGCGCGTCCCAGCGCCGGCGCACGTCGCCAGGCATGTCCGAGAACAGAAGGTAATGATCGACCGGATGCCAGATCGGTCCTTCGGTAAAATCAAAACCTGTTCCGACCTGCGCGACTGGTGCGTAGGGGTCGATCAGGATCTCGAATTCGGAGCGCAAGGTAACGTGCGTCATCGGTCGATCCTCAAATCACCTCAGGCCGGGAACCAGTTGCGCTGGGGCAGGGACTGGACGATCGGGCCTGGGACCTGGTCGTGCAGTCGGCCCACGACGTTGCCGCCTTCGATCCTGGCGGGGCGGTCGTGCACCGGCAGCAGATAGCGCGAGTTGCTGAGCAGCTTCTTGATCGCGGCCTTCTCCGCGCGCTTGCTGGTGCCGTGGTTGCCTGTCGTGCGCGGCTCCCAGTCGTGGATCTCGTTGAAGGGCGTCACGATCTGGTCATTGAAGTCGTAGATTACGTCGCCGCAGATGGTGGCGATGCCGTCGGCGGTTTCGACGATGACGTTCATCGAGCCCTCGGTGTGGGCACAGGCGGCGTCGCAATAGACGCCGGGCATCAGCTCGATCGGGCCGGTGATCTCCAGGTCGAGGAAGCGCAGCGCGCTCTTGGTGTGCAGGCGGTCGATCAGGTGCTTGATGTCGGGCGCCGGATATTGAGGGTGCATCAGGCCGGAGACGGAGTATTCGAGCTCCTTGCGGTTGAGGACCACGGTCGTGTTCATCGGGAACAGATCGTCCTTGCCGGCATGGTCGATGTGCAGATGGGTATGGCAGACGAAGCGCACGTCACCCATGCGCACGCCGTGGCGGGCGAGTTGGTTCTCGATCATGTTCTCGTGGTATTGCAACCCGCGCATCCCCAGCGTCTCCATGATCTGGTTGGAGCGGTAGCCGGTGTCGACCACGACCGGATATTTGCCGCCGAGGATCAAAAAGCCGAGCGTGAGGACGCGGCGAGTGCGGCCGCAGTCGCGGCCGAGAACCAGAAAGCTCGATTCCAGCTCGATATCGCCGTAGTCCAGGATCTTGATCTCCAGCGCCATTCGTTTCCCTCCCTGTTGTTTCTTGTCTGTCAAAGCCGATAAACGCGTGTTGCGGTGGCCCTGAAGATCGCGTCCTGCTGTTCGCTCGTGAGCGGGGCCGCCGCGGCGCGAAACGCGTCGACGAGCTCGCGGTAGCTGGTCCACAATTTCTCGATCGGAAAGTTGGAGCCGAACAGGCAACGCTCGGCGCCGAAGATCGCGACGGTGTCAGCGACCACGGCGGCGATATGCGCGGGATCGTTGCGATGGATGAAGGTGCCTAGTCCGGACAGTTTCGACACAACGTTCGGACAAGCCGCGAGACGGGCCATCGCGGCCCGCCAGGCCGCACGTCCCGCAGGCGAGAGGTCTTCCAGCATGCCGGCATGCTGAAGGATTAAGGTCACCCCGGGGCAGGATTCGGCGAGTTGCGCCGCATCTGGCATCTGCGGCGTGAACACCTGCAAATCAAACGTCCAGCCATAGTCGGCAAGACGCGCGACGTTGCGACGGACCATGGGATCGACGCAGAGATCGGGCTTTGCGGCAAAGCGGTAGAGCGGATTTTCGTGCCAGTGCAGCTGCATGCGCGCACCGCGCACCAGCGGATAGCGCTTCAGCCGGTCGAGCTGCGGGCGCACGTCGTCGACGGCGAAATTGGCGTAGGCGACGATGGCATGGGGCCAGCCGTGCTCGTCGGCCGTCTTTTGTACCCAGGCCGCCTCGTCCTCGAAACGATCATTGGCCCAGTTGGTCTGAACGTAGACGGAGCGGGTGGCGCCGGTGTCCTTGAGGTCGTCGAGATATTCCTGGATCGGATAATCGCGCCGGATTGGCTCGTAGGGTCCGAAGATGCGGGGCTGCATGGGGCCGATCAGCCAGGGCAGGTCAGCCTGCCGCCAGATATGATGATGCCCGTCGACAATCTCGGTCACGCAATTCTCCTCCGTCCCAGTGCCAGTACATGCGCGACGATCGACGCGCTCGATCCGCCATCGACGAGGTCATCGACATGGCGCGCGATCGCAATGAGGGCTTCGGTCTGCGGACGGAAACCCGGTCCTGTCGCGAGCGGCGTCAGCCAGCTCACGCGCCAGGCCCGCCGCGACAGTTTTGCCACCGCATCGCGCAATGCATCGGGCTCGCCGCGCTCCAGCCCATCCGAGACCACGACCACGGCCGCCCCGCGCGCATAGCCGCCGAAGCGGGGTACCGCGAGGAAGGCCTGCAGTGCGTCGCCAATGCGGGTGCCGCCGTCCCAGTCGCTGACGAGATGCGCGGCCGCATTGAGCGCCTGCTCGCGGCGCTTCAGCCGCAGCGCGCGGGTGACACGGGTGAGCCGCGTGCCGAAGGTGAAGACCTCGACATTGGGCGCGGCCCGCACCAGCGCATGGGCGAGCTTCATGTTCTCCTCGGTGCGGCTCTTCATCGAGCCGGAGACATCGATCAGCAGCAGGAATTTTCGCGGGCGCTGGCGCCGCTTCATGTGACCGAGGCGTAAAATTTCGCCGTCGCTGCGGACGCTGTCGCGCAGGGTGCGGCGGAGGTCGGCAAAGGGGCCGCGGCGGGCACGCATGCGGCGGTGGCCGCGCCGGCGGGGCA
>DATCXE010000630.1:0-6403 GCA_036565985.1 Bradyrhizobium sp. | reverse complement strand
TCGGGCATTAATCCCGCCGACGTCGGCCGCCGCGGCGGCAGCTATCGCGCGATGGAATATCCGCGCGTGATTCCCAACAGCGATGGTGCCGGGATCGTCGACCAGACAGGCGACGGCGTCACGCTGCTCAAGCCCGGCCGGCGCGTCTGGCTGTTCAACGGCCAGCGCAATGGCCGCGCGTTCGGCACCGCGGCCGAATATATTGCGCTCGCCGAGCATCTGGTGACGCCGCTGCCGGACAAGCTTTCCTTTGCGGAAGGCGCGACGCTCGGCATCCCCGCCATGACAGCCTGGACCTGCCTGTTCTGCGACGGCCCGATCGCCGGCAAGACCGTGCTGGTCACCGGCGGCGCCGGCGCCGTCGGGCATTACGCGGTGCAACTCGCCAAGTGGGGCGGTGCGCAAGTCGTCGCCACGGTCAGTTCGGCGGCCAAGGCCGAGCAGGCGCGGCTCGCCGGCGCAGACCTCGTCATCAACTACAAGACCGACGACGTGGTCGCGAAAGCGATGGCCTTTACCGGCCAGCGCGGCGTCGATCGCGTCGTCGATGTCGATTTCGGCGGCAACATCGAGACCACGCTGAAACTGATGGGCATGAATTCGACGATCGCGGTCTACGCCACCAATGGCAACCGCACGCCCGTGGTGCCGATGCGCGAGCTGATGGAGAAGTGCATCGCGATACGTGCGCTGGTGCTGTTCGCGCTGCCGCCGCCGCTGCTTGCGGCGGCACAGGCCGACATCACCAAATGGCTGGCGGCGGGCACGCGCATACATAACGTCGCCGGGCAGTTCGCGCTGTCGGATACAGCGCAGGCGCATCTGGCGGTGGAAAAGGGCGACAAGCTCGGCACCGTCATCGTGGACTGCGCGCGGTAAACTGAAACCGGAACGAGAACAACAATAGAGGGAAACGCCGGATGCACTGGACCGTGGGCAAGGTCAAGATCACAAAGGTCGTCGAGCTGGAGACCATCGGCAGCACCCGTTTCATCCTGCCGCTCGCGACCAACGAGGAAATCCAGAAGCTACCGTGGCTCATTCCACATTTTGCAAATGAGGAAGGCCGGCTCAAGATGTCGATCCACTCGCTGCTGGTGGAAACGCCGTCGCGCCGGATCATCGTCGATACCGGGCTCGGCAACGACAAGCAGGGCCGCAACGTGCCGACCTGGAACGACCGCAAGGATCCGTTTCTCGAAACCCTGACGGCGGCGGGCTTTCCGCCCGACAGCATCGACACCGTGCTGTGCACGCATCTGCATGTCGATCATGTCGGCTGGAACACCATCCTCGTCGATGGCAAATGGGTGCCGACGTTCGCCAACGCCCGATACGTGTTCGGCAGGACCGAGTACGAGCACTGGCGCGACCACAGCGAAGGCCCGGCGCACCAGGCGGTATTCAATGATTCCGTGAAGCCGGTCGCCGACGCCGGCAAGGCCGACCTCGTCGCCAGCGATGCCAGGCTTGCCGATGAAATCACCCTGATCCCGACGCCCGGCCACAGCCCCGGCCATATGAGCATCCACATCAAGTCGGACGGCGAGGAAGGCCTGCTCACCGGGGACGTTGCCCACCATCCCTGCCAGATGTTCCATCTCGGCTGGTCGTCGACCGCGGATTCCGACCCCAAACAGTCTGCGGCTACCCGCCGCGAGCTGTTTTCGCGCTTTGCCGACACGCCGACGCTGGTGATCGGCGGCCACTTCAATGCCGGCCATATCAAGCGCGAGGGGGATGCCTTCAAGTTCATCGCCCTGTAGCCCGTCCCTCATGGTGAGGAGGCGCGTTAGCGCCGTGAGGCCCGCGGCCCATCCTTCGAGACGGGCGTTGCGGCCTCCTCAGGATGAGGGTCTGGTATGTGGCGGGCCGAGGTCGGTCGACAGTTGAATTTCCTGCTCCGCTGTTCCATGAAGCGTGACAAGGTATACCACCAATAAGTCCGATAAACCGGTAGGGAGTGATAAAATGAAGCTTGTTCGTTACGGCGCCAAGGGTTCGGAAAAGCCCGGCCTGATCGATAAATCCGGCCAGTTGCGCGATCTGTCGGCGCACGTGAGGGATCTCGACGGTGAAGCCTATTCGCCGGCCTCGCTGGCCAAGCTCGCCGCGCTCGATGCGTCCAAGCTTCCCGCCGTCGGCGGTTCGCCGCGCTTCGGCGCCCCGGTCACCGGCATCTCGAAATTCGTGGCCATCGGCCTCAACTATGTCGATCACGCCAAGGAAACCGGCAATCCGATTCCGCCGGAGCCGATCTTCTTCCTGAAGGCCAACACCTCGCTCTCCGGCCCGAACGACGCGGTCGAGAAGCCGCGCGAATCCAAGAAGCTCGACTGGGAAGTCGAAATCGCCGCCATCATCGGCACCCGAGCCAAATACGTCTCCGAGGCCGACGCCCTCAACCACGTTGCCGGCTACTGCGTCTGCAACGACGTCTCCGAGCGCTATTTCCAGCAGGAGCGCGGCGGACAATGGACCAAGGGCAAGTCGCACGACACCTTCGGCCCGGTCGGCCCGTGGCTCGTCACCAAGGACGAAATCCCTGACGTGCAGAAGCTCTCGATGTGGCTCGACGTCAACGGCAAGCGCTGCCAGACCGGATCGACCTCGACCATGATCTTCTCGATGGCGAAGTGCATTTCCTACGTCTCGACGTTCCTCACGCTGCTGCCCGGCGACATCATCACCACGGGCACCCCGCCCGGCGTCGGCGCCGGCATGAAGCCGCCGCAATTCCTCAATGTCGGCGACGTCGTCACGCTCGGCATCGAAGGCCTCGGCGAGCAGCGCCAGGAAATCATCAAGGCGTGAGGTAGTCGCCCCAACAGCGTCATTGCGAGGAGCGACAGCGACGAAGCAATCCATCTTTCCGAGCGCTCGGAGACAATGGATTGCTTCGCTTCGCTCGCAATGACGGGTCGTCCAATTGCAGTGTCTATGGTCCAGGAACTCCCATGAAACTCACCTTCTCCCCCGCCTCGCCGTTCGCCCGCAAGGTGCGCATCGCTGCGATCGAGACCGGCCTGATCGACAAGATCGAACTCGTGCCTGCAACCGTCGCGCCGGCTCAGCCCAATGAGGACTACTCGAAGATCACGCCGCTGAAGAAGCTGCCGGTGCTGATTCTCGACAATGGCGATGTCATCCTCGATTCCTATGTCATCGTCGAATATCTCGACGAGCTCGCCGGCGGCGGCAAACTGATCCCGGCATCCGGCCCCGAGCGATGGAAGGTCAAGAGCGATCATTCGCTGCTGCAGGGCATGCTCGATTCCATGCTGCTGTGCCGCTACGAGGGCATGGTGCGGCCGGAGCCGATGCGGTGGAAGGCGTGGAGCGACGATCACTGGAACCGGGCATGGGCCGGCATGGCGCGGTTCGAGAACAAGCCCGAAGTGCTGTCGGGCCCGTTCGACATCGCGCAAATCGGCCTTGTTTGCGTGCTTGGTTATGCCGATTTTCGTTTTGCCGATTGCGGCTGGCGCAAGGCCTATCCGAAACTCGATGCCTTCCATCAGCGCATGCTGGAACGGCCGTCGGTAAAGGTCTCCGTCCCGCCGCCGGCGTAGGCAACGAGAGACGGAGACGGCGGCATGCGCGAGGAAAGCAAGAGATTGCGCCGCCTCGGCCTCGCCGCCGTCGTCCTGCTCGCGGCATCCGCCACGCAGGCGCTGGGCCAGGCCAACCCGGCTTGCGGTGTGCCTGCGGCCCTGGGCGATGGCTGGACCATCGATTCACCTGACAGCGTCGGCCTCGATGGCACGCGGCTTTGCCGCATCGCCGACCGGTTGAAACAAACCGAGGCGAACATTCATGCCGTGGTTATCGTCCGCCATGGCAGGCTCGTCTTCGAGCAGTATTTTCCGGGCTACGACAGGCCCTGGGGACAAGGCGACGGGCAGTACGATTTCGATGCCACGACCAGGCACGACATGCGGTCGGTCTCGAAGAGCGCGATCTCGCTGCTGGTGGGCATTGCGATCGATCGCAAGCTGATCGCCGGCGCCGACGAACCGGTCGTCAAATTCTTCCCGGATTATTCGGCGGTGAAATCCCCGGGTTGGGACAACATCACGCTGCGTCATCTCCTCACCATGTCGTCGGGCATGCGGTGGGACGAGGGCCGCGCGTGGACGGATCCCAAGAACGACGAGCCCTATCTGGGCAGCGAAGCCGATCCTGTCCGCTATGTCCTGTCGAAACCGGTCATCGCACCTCCGGAGACGGTGTGGACCTACAATGGCGGCGGAACAGACTTGCTCGGCACCGTCATCGAGCGTGTATCAGGCAAGCCGCTTGAGGTGTTCGCTCGCGAGGCGCTGTTCACACCATTGGGCATTACAGATTGGGAGTGGATGAAGTACCGCAACGAGAAGATTGCTTCGGCCGCGGGCCTTCGTCTGCGCCCCCGCGATGCCGCAAAGATCGGTCAACTCGTGCTCAACAAGGGTGACTGGAATGGCCGGAAAATTGTCTCGGCCAAATGGATCGAGCAGTCGATCACGCCGCGTTTCCAGGCCATCGGCTTATTCGGCGGGCTGTTCTATTATGGGCAGCAATGGTGGATGGGCCGCACCCTGTCCGGCGACAAGGATGTGAAATGGATCGCCGCCATGGGCCTGGGCGGCCAACGCATCTTCATCGTTCCTGAACTCGATCTTGTGGTGATGACCACGCAAGGACTTTATGGCAGCAACCGGCAGGGCCATGCCTCGCTCGACATCCTGGCCAACTTCATCATTCCGTATGTTCGGGACACCCGTTGAGTTCGTTCAAGAAGAAAAGCAGGAAAGCAGCATGAGCCTCAAGTTCACCGTCGGCGATCTCACCATCCACCGCATCATCGAGCAGGAAACCACCTTCCTGCCGGCACTGGAGATGCTGCCGGGCCTGACGCCGGAGTTGCTGGCGGAGAACCGGGGATGGATGCAAAAGGCCGGCGCGCTTGATGCCAACGACGTGCTGATCCTGTGCTTCCAGTCCTATGTGGTGAAGACGCCGCATCACACCATCCTGATCGATAGCTGCATCGGCAACGACAAGCCGCGGCCGCAGCGACCGAAATGGAACATGAAGACCGACGACACCTACATGCGGGCGCTGGCCACGGCCGGGTTCTCCGTCGGCGACATCGACTATGTCATGTGCACGCATCTGCATGTTGACCATGTCGGGTGGAACACACGGCTCGACAACGGCCGCTGGGTGCCGACCTTCCCCAAGGCGCGCTACGTGTTCGGCAAGACAGAGTTCGACTACTGGACCGAAACACATGCGAAAACGCCAGTGCCGCCGTTTGCCGACAGCGTGTTGCCGGTGGTCGAGGCAAAGCTCGCCGAGATCGTGCGCGACGACTATGCGATCGGCGACCACGCGCGCATCCTGCCGACGCCGGGCCACACGCCCGGCCATGTCGCCTTCACCTTCGGCCGCGGCAAGGACGACGCCGTATTCTCCGGCGACCTGATGCATTCGCCGCTGCAGACGCGTTATCCGGAACTATCCGCCAAGTTCGATGTCGACCAGGCGCAAGCAGCGGCGACGCGGCGCGGCTTCCTGGAGCGCTATTGCGACACCGATACGCTGTGCTGCACGGCGCATTTCCCCTCCCCGTCCACGGGCAGGATTCGCCGCGCCGGCAATGGATTCTCTTGCGAGGCCCTATGAGCACTGCCGCGGAAGCACCTGATTTCGAGACGCTCGCCTTCGAACGGATCGACGAGCACGTCACGGTCGTTCGCCTGAACCGGCCGGACGCCTCCAACGCGCTCAACACCCAGATGGGGCGCGATCTCGTGCGCTGCTTCGAGGACATCGCGCTCGATCCGAAAAGCCTGCGCTGCGTCGTCCTGACCGGGACCGGCGACAAGGCCTTCTGCGCCGGCGGCGACCTGAAGGAGCGCCGCGGCATGACCGACGAGGCGTGGACCCGTCAGCACGTCATCTTCGAGCGCATGGTGCGGGCGCTGATCGACTGCCCGGTCCCGATCATCGGCGCCGTCAACGGCGCGGCCTATGGCGGCGGCTGCGAGATCGCGGGGGCCTGCGATTTCCTCTACGCCGCGGCGACCGCGCGCTTTGCGCTGACCGAGGTGACGCTCGGCATCATGCCGGGCGGCGGCGGCACGCAGACCCTGCCGCGCGCCGTCGGCGAGCGCCGGGCCAAGGAGTTGATCCTGACCGGCAAGCCGTTCACCGCGACGGAAGCCCACGCCTGGGGTTTCGTGAACGAGGTATTTCCGCTGGCGGACCTGTTGCCGGCGGCACTGGCGACCGCGGCGCGAATCGCCCGCAATGCTCCGATCTCCACCCGTCAGGCAAAACTGTCGATCCACCGCGGCCTGCAACTGTCGCTGCGCGACGGCCTCGCGCTCGAGATCGAGGCCTACAACCGAATGGT
>DATCXE010000329.1:0-5124 GCA_036565985.1 Bradyrhizobium sp. | reverse complement strand
CTGCTGCCGTTCGCAACAATGCATCGCGCCGACTGACCCGCATTGTCATCCCGCTCCTCCGGTGACCCTAGGAAACCTCGGCGCGAGACAGCATCTGCTTCAGCTTCGCTACCGCGCTGTCGGGCGTGGTGAGCACCGGCCGCCCCGTCGTTTCGGCGACCTGGTCCGCCGCCGGCGCCATGCTGTATTGCGCGAGCGCGATCAGATCGCAATCGCGCAAGCTGTTCGACGCCTCGACGACCAGCCGGTCATGCGTCGCGCGATCGCCACGGTCGAGCGCGGCCAGCGCGCCCTCCACCAGTTTTGGAACGATCTCGACGGAAGCGGGAAACTCCGGCGGCATCGAGACCAGCGTCGGCGGGAATGTCGACAGCAAGCCGACCTTTCGGCCGCACGCCGCAGCCTGCTCGATCATGGCTTCGTTGGGCTTGAGCACCGGCATCGGCGCCTGCGCGCGGGCGACCGCCTCGATGCAGGGGCCGAACGCGGAACACGTGAACAGGATTGCATCCGAACCCGTGCCGGCCGCATAGCGCCCGAGTGCAAGGAAACGCTCGGTCATCGCCTCCGACAGCCCGCCGTCGCGCGCGAGGTCAGCCGAGAGGCTGTCGTCGAGCAGATTCATCAGGCGGGCCTCGGGCCAAAGCCGGCCGAAAGCGGCCTCGATCGGCACAATCGAATGTTTCAGGGCGTGAACAAGCGTGATGCGCATGTCGCCCAGTGTGGCCGCGGCAGGACTGGTGTCAACCCGCTGCGTCGCGGCAGGGCGAACGACGCTATGCCGCCTTGATGCGCCGGTGCGCCGCATCGGAGCGGGTTACGACCGCGTGGCGGCCTACACTTTCACCAGGCTCTCGAACCCGCCATAGATCATCCGCTTGCCATCGAACGGCGGCTTCGAATTCGGGCCCATCATCGACGCGAGCCGCGGATCGGCCATCACCTTGGCGTTTATCCTGTCGCGCTGGGCGCGCGACTTGTAGGTGATCCAGGCGAACACCACGGTCTCTCCCGGCTTCAGTTTGACGCTGCGCGGAAACGACGTGAGCTTGCCGACCTTGACGTCGTCGGCGACCCATTCGCGATAATCGAGCGCGCCGTATTCGCGCCAGATCTTGCCGCACTTCTTCGAAATGGTGGCGTAGGCTGCGAGGTTCTTCTTGGGAACGGCAACGATGAAGCCATCGACGTAAGGCATGGAAACTCCTCTTCACACTCCCGCCGTCATTGCGAGGAGCGAAGCGACGAAGCAATCCATCCATCCGTTATGCCGTGAAATGGATTGCTTCGCTTCGCTCGCAATGACGGTCAGGCACTTTCAGCTATGGCAGCAAGATGCCTGAACTGGCGACGGCGGGTATTGGTCACGTAGCCGCACCCAGTCCATCGGGTACGGCAAGCCTTCCTCATGCCGACCGAGCGGCGTCAAATCGAGATAGTGATAGGCGGCGTTCATCATGTCGAGGCCGCGCGAGAAGCAGGAATAGGTGTGGAAGATATTCCCCGCCTCGTCGCGGTAGAACACGCTGATGCCCGGCGCTTCCTCGCCGCCGAACGGCGTGGTGCCGAAATTATAGAGCGTTGCGCCCGACGCGATTTGTTCCGGCGTGAACGAGACGCCAAAATCGTAGTTGAAGTCGTTGTCGCCGGAGGACACCCAGTCGAACGTCCATCCCATGCGCCGCTTGAATGCGCCGAGCTTGTCAGGTCGCGCGCGCGAGATCGCAACCATCGTGGTATCGCGCGCGGCAAGATGCGGGATCATCCGCTCGAACCCGTCGGCCCAGAACGAGCAGCTCTTGCAGGCCTCGTTCCAGTCGGGCGCGAACATCAGATGCTGTGCGACAAGCTGGCTGCGTCCCCTGAACAGCTCGGCCAGCGATACCTTTCCGTCGGGACTGTCGAACAGATAGTTCTTGTCGACCTTGACCCATGGCAGTGCGCGGCGCTCTTCATTCAGTTGCTCGCGCGCCCTGGTATATTCCTTCTCGTGCGCAAGATGCGCCTTGCGGGCGGCAAGCCATTCCTCGCGGGAGACGACGGCGTGCGGTTGCATGCACCCCTCCTTCGTTCAGGCCAGATAGGTTTCGAGTTTGCCGAGGAGGTCCGTCCAGCCGCGCTCGTGATTGTCGCGTGCGGTGACGTCGACGAATTGCTCATGGTGGAAGGTGAGCAGTGTGCCGGCGCCGTCAGGCTTCAGCGACACGGTGACGAGAGATTCACGCTCGGGCGTCGAATGCCACGCCCAGCTGAAAACCAGCCGCTCGTTCGGCACGACCTCGCGATAGACGCCGCCAACCTCGTTATACTCTCCGTTGGTGTTGAAGCTGATGCGATAGCGACCGCCGACGCGCAGATCGATGTCGGCCTTCACCGAGCCGGCCTCGACTGCGCCGGGCCCGAACCACTGCACTAGCTTTTCCGGGTCGGCCCACGCGGCGTAGACTTTTTCGGGCGCCGCGGCGAAGCGGCGCTTGAGCGTGAGGCTCGGCCGCGCGGCGAGCTCGGCGTCGCGGGCAGCGGCTGGTTTGGCGGGATCTGATTTGGCAGGGCCTGATTTGGCAAGGTTTGACTGGGTGGCCATCGGTCTTCCTCCAGAAAATTGGCAAGGCGGTCGAGATTGTCGGACCAGAAGCGCTGGTAGCGGTTGAGCCAGTCCATCGCCTGCTCCATCGGGCTGGCGGTCAGCCGGCACGTCACCGTGCGGCCGGTCTTTTCGCGCGCGATCAGGCCGGCATCATCAAGCACATCGAGGTGCTTGATGACGGCGGGAAGCGAGATTGAAAATGGCTGCGCCAGTTCGCTGACGGAGAGACCTTCGCGATCACCGAGCCGCGCCAGCAGCGCGCGCCGGGTCGGATCGGAAAGCGCGGCGAACGTACGGTCCAGGGCTTGTTCTTGATACTTAACCATAAGGTTTAGTATAGAGGCGCGCCAATGTGAGTCAAGCCGTTGCCCGCATCACGATCTGAAGAGGGGAGCCTGCAGGCGCGCCAATGGCCGGATCCTCGGGCGCAAGTTCCCTTGCGCCCTTGTCCGGCCATCACGAACGAGACTGGCGGAAAGCCAATCAGTAATCCCGATACACCCGCATCCGCTGCTGCTGTCCGTACGCAACGCGCGGGTTGATACCGCAGTAGAGGTTACGCCCGGATGCCGACGCCATGCACTGTTCATATGTGGCGTACGCGCACTCGCCGGGGATGCCGACACCCCGGCCCTGCAGGCAATAGGGATAATCGTAAGCCGCGGCCGGCGAACTGCCGCCGACCGATGCGATCGTGGCCGCCGACAGCGCCAGTGCCGCCAACATTGTATTGCGCATGATGTTTCTCCTTTTCACGAAGCAGGAAACCCGCGTCGCCTCTTCGCTAGGAAACACCACAACCGCGCCAAATGTTCCGTGAGCTAGATCACTGTACCTTTTCGACCTTGGCTTCCTCGATCACCTTCTTCCACTTGGCGGTTTCGGCCGCGATCATCGCACCGAACGCTTCGGGGGTCCCGATCAGCGGGTCGCCGCCAAGGTCGGTAAGCCTGGCCTTGATCGCGGGCTCGGCGAGGATCTCGTTGATCTCCTTGTTCAGCTTGGCGATGATTTCCTTCGGGGTGTTCTTCGGGGCGCCCATGCCGAACAGCGCTGTTGCTTCATAGCCGGGAACAGTCTCGGCGAGAGTGGGAACATCAGGCAACAGCGGCGACTTCGCCGTGCTGGTGACGGCGAGCGCCCGCGCCGAGCCGGCACGGACGTGCTGGATGATGGAGGGCATGTTGTCGAAGATCACCTGCACCTGGCCGCCGAGCAGATCGGTGATCGCGGGGGCTGCGCCACGATAGGGCACGTGCTGCATCTTGGCGCCGGACATCGCCATGAACATTTCACCGGACAGATGCACGGAGGTGCCGTTGCCTGACGAGGCCAGGTTCACCTTGCCGGGATTGGCCTTCACGTAGGCGATGAACTCGGCGACCGTCTTGGCCGGCACGTCCTTGTTGACTGTCATCACGTTCGGCACGCGGTTGAAGGCTGCGACCGGCGCGATGTCGCGAACGACATTGAATTTCAGGTTCGCGTACAGCGTGGCATTGATGTAGTTCGCGGGATTGATCAGCAGCACGGTGTAGCCGTCCGGCTCGGCATTGATGACGGATTCGGTTGCGATGTTGTTGCCGGCACCGGGCTTGTTCTCGATCACGAACTGCTGGCCGAGCCGCTCGGAGAGCCGCTGGCCGATCAGGCGCGCGATAATATCGGTCGCGCCGCCCGGAGGGTATCCGACGACCCATTTCACCGGCCGGGTCGGGTATTCCGCCGCGGAAGCGCCGCCCATTGATGCGGCAGCGGAAAGACCGACGACGGCCAGACAAATCGCGGTACGGCGTGAAATCATCCAAAATTCTCCCATGAGGCCGGGTTCAGGGCCCGGTCCGTTTCTAGTAAGCGGCGATCAAATTGGACCGCACGCGGGCGGCGTTGTAACAAACAAACCCCCATGCGGCCAGTGCGGCCCATCGTCTGTGAGCCGCGACCAAAGGATGAGACATGCCTCTCAGCGTTAACGCACTCGATCATATTGTAATCAACGTGTCCGACGTGGCGCGCTCCGCCGAGTGGTATCGAAAAATCCTCGGCATGGAGGTCAGGGTATTCGATCCCGGGCCGGGCAAAACGCCGCGGACCTCGCTGGTGTTCGGCAACCAGAAAATCAACGTGCGGCCGCGCGACGCCGACAAGGTCGAGTGGTTCACGGCCGATCACGTAACCGCCGGGAGCGACGACCTGTGCTTCCTGACATCGAGCACGCCCGACCAGGTCGTGGCGCATCTGAAGGCAAACGGCGTCGCGATCGAGGAAGGCCCGGTCGCCAAGCAGGGCGCCCGTGGCACGCTGCGTTCGGTCTATTGCCGGGATCCCGACGGCAGCCTGATCGAGATTTCGTCGTATGAGGATGGGGTGGGTTAAAGGCGCACCGCTCCCTCCCCGTCATTGCGAGCGAAGCGAAGCAATCCATCGCGCGGCATAACGGGATGGATGGATTGCTTCGTCGCTGCGCTCCTCGCAATGACGCGGAAAGGCCGGCAATTCCCGATTTGCTCATCGCGGCGTCAGATGGCAGAACTACT
>DATCXE010000328.1:0-5473 GCA_036565985.1 Bradyrhizobium sp. | reverse complement strand
GCTCGCGCGCGAAGCGATGAAATACGCGCTGTTCGGCACCGGGTTCCTGGCCTCGACCGCCGTTCCTGTCCGCATGTATTTCCGTACCCGCGAGGGACTGGAAACGCCGGACGCCACGATTTCCATTCTGCCGTTTCTCTACGAGATGGTCGGGCGCCAGCGCCGCGTCGCCAAGCGGCAGGGCATCACGATGAACGCCAATGTGCTGCGTTCGGAGAGCACCGGCTCGGTCCATATCAAGTCGGCCGATCCCGGCGAACCGCCCGCGATCCGGTTCAATTTTCTTTCCACCGAGCATGACCGCGCTGGAATTCTCGCTGTCATCCGCAAGGGACGCGAATTGATGGCGACGTCGCCGCTGAAGGAGATCACCGGCGAGGAGATCGCGCCCGGCGCGAAGCTCCAGAGCGACGAGGATTTGCTCGACTGGGTCCGCAACAATGCCGAGACCACCTATCATCCGGTCGGGACCTGCAAGATGGGGTCGGATCCGCTTGCCGTCGTGGACCGCGAATTGCGTGTGCACGGCATCGAGGGCTTGCGCGTTGCCGATGCCTCGATCATGCCGACGCTGACCAGCGGCAACACCAACGCGCCTGCGATCATGATCGGCGAGAAGTGCGCCGAGATGGTGCTGGCCTCGGCCGCGGCCCGCAAGGCTGCCGCGTAAAAACATCAGGATCGGGAGAGACCATTGGGAATGCAACGGATGGATTTCGAGACGCTGGTCCAGACCCGCAAGAGCGTGCGGGGGTTCAAGAAGGAACAGGTCGCGCGCGCCGTGATCGAGGAAATCGTGGAGGTTGCCAAGCGCGCGCCGTCGTCGATGAACACCCAGCCCTGGCATATCCATGTCCTGGCCGGCGAGCCGCTGGAGGAATTGCGCCGGCGCAACATGGAGGAGATGGTGGGGGGCGCCAAGGTGAAGCGGGACATCATCAGCCATGGCGAGTACCAGGGCGTTCACCGCGGCCGGCAGGTCGATATCGCCAAGAAGCTGTTCGCCGTGATGGGCATCGCGCGCGACGACAAGCCGATGCGGCAGGACTGGGTGCTGCGGGGTTTCCGGCAGTTCGACGCGCCGGTCTCGCTCGTTCTGACCTACGACAGGGCTCTCGATCCCGGTGCGGTCTGCCACTTTGACCTGGGGGCGCTGTGCTACGGCCTGGTGCTCGCTGCATGGGATCGCGGCCTCGGCAGCGTCATCAACGGGCAGGGCATCATGCGCTCGGATATCGTGCGCGAGATTGCCGGGATACCCGAGGAAGAGGTGATCATGACCTGCGTCGCGATGGGCTATCCCGATGACAGTTTTCCCGCCAATGCTGTACGCTCCGATCGCGAGGCGAACGACGATTTCGTCCGCTATGTCGGCTTCGCTGACTGAAGGGTTTTTCGATGAGTACCGATGACGAAACCACCATGATCCGCGACACGGTCGCAAAATTCGTCGACCGCGAATTGATTCCGCTCGAGCCGGATTATCTGAGGTCCAGGCTGCCCGGGTCCGACCATCCGGAACTGAGTGCCGAGCAACGAGAGCGGCTGCGTACGGTCTCGAAGGATCTGGGCTTGTGGGGCCTCGACGCGCCGGAAGAACTCGGTGGCCACGACTTGCCGACCCGGACCATGGCCGCGGTCCACGAGGAACTCGGCCGGACCTGCGTGCCGTTCGTGTTGCCGCCGGACTCGCCCAACCTGCGAATGTTGCAGGCCGTCGGGACCGAGACGCAGAAGCGGAAGTACATGCAGCCCTACATCGAGGGACGCATGGTCTCCGCGATCGCGATTTCCGAGCCGGGCGCCGGCGGCGATCCGGCCGCGATGAAGACGCGCGCGGTGCGCGAAGGCGAACACTGGCTGCTGAACGGACGCAAGATCTGGATCAGCAACGCCCGTGCGGCGGACTTTATCATCGTCATGGCGCGCGTCGGCAATGATGCGCGGCAGGGCGGCATCACCTCGTTCATCGTCGAGAAGGGAACGCCTGGATTCATCATCGAGCGCGAAATCCCGATGCTCGGCGGCGGTTCGACCTACGAGATCGTGTTCGAGGACTGCCGCATTCCCGCTGATTCCGTGCTCGGGGAAATCGGCAAGGGCTACGCCCCGATGCAGTTGCGGCTGCGCACCCGCCGGCTCGAAATGGGTTCGACCTGCATCGGCATCGCGCGGCGCGCCTGCGACATGCTTTGCGAGCACGCCAGGCAGCGCGAGACGTTTGGCGTCAGGCTCGCCGAGCGTCAGGCGATCCAGTGGTGGGTCGCCGACATCACCACCCGCATGCACGCATGCCGGCTGATGGTGCGGGATGCCGCCGACAAGACCGACCGCGGCGAGGATGTCCGCCACGAAGCCTCGATGATCAAGGTGTTCGCGACCGAGATGGCCTATGACGCCTGCGACCACGCCATGCAGACGCTCGGCGCGCTCGGCATGACGCTGGAAATTCCGCTCAACGCGCTCTGGCAGAAGGCGCGGCTGATGCGGATGTATGAGGGGCCGAGCGAAGTCCATCGCCAGTCGATCGCACGCCGCGTGCTGGGATTGAGAGGATAGTGCGGAGCACGCGGCCTATCCCTTTTGATCGCCACTGATCATCTTGGCGATACGCTCCGCCAGCGTCGTCATCACGAACGGCTTTGTCAGCACCCGCATGCCGGGGGCGAGCTGGCCGTTGCCGATGATGGCATTCTCCGCATAGCCGGTGATGAACAGGACCTTGAGATCCGGACGCGTCATGCGCGCGGCATCGGCAAGCTGGCGGCCGTTGACGCCGCCCGGCAGGCCGACATCGGTGATGAGCAGGTCGATCCGCGCGTCCGACTGCAGCACGCGCAGTCCGGAGGGTCCGTCCGACGCCTCGATCCCGGCGTAGCCGTGTTCTTCCAGCACTTCGGCCACCAGCATGCGGACGCTTGGCTCGTCATCGACGACCAGGACCGTCTTGCCGGTGCTCTCCTGAGCGGTCGTGGCGCTAGCCGTGCCAATCACGGTCTCGGGCGGCTCGCCGTGGTGCCGCGGCAGATAGAGGCACATCGTGGTGCCGTTCCCGACTTCGGAATAGATCCGCACCTGTCCGCCGGACTGCCGCACGAAGCCATAGACCATCGAGAGCCCGAGGCCGGTGCCCTGGCCCAGCGGCTTGGTGGTGAAGAACGGGTCGAACGCACGAGCGATCACGTCGGGGGTCATGCCGGTGCCGGTGTCGGTCACGCAGACCGACAGGTATTGGCCGGGTGGCAGATCGCGCTCCTTTGCGGCGCGGTCGTCGAGCCATTTGTTCGCGGTCTCGATCGTGATGCGACCGCCCTCCGGCATCGCGTCGCGCGCGTTGATGCAGAGGTTGAGCAGTGCGCTCTCGAGCTGCGACGCATCGATCAGCGCCGGCCACAGGCCCACGGCCGTCACCACTTCCACCGCAATCTGCGGTCCGACCGTGCGCCGGATCAATTCCTCGATGCCCATCACCATCCGGTTCACGTCGGTCGGCTTGGCGTCAAGCGTCTGCCGGCGCGAGAACGCGAGCAGCCGATGGGTGAGGGCCGCGGCGCGTTTCGACGCACCCTGGGCAACGGCGACATAACGGTGCAGTTCAGAGGTGCGTCCCTGGCGGAGCCGCGTCTCCAGCAATTCCAGCGAGCCGATGATGCCGGTCAGGAGGTTGTTGAAGTCATGCGCGATGCCGCCGGTCAGCTGGCCGACAGCCTCCATCTTCTGTGAGTGGCGCAAGGCTTCCTCGGCCTGCTTGCGCTCGGCGATCGCCTCCGCGATGCGGGCCTCCAGCGTTTCGTTGAGATGCTGTATCGCTGTCTCGGCGCGCTTGCGGGCCGTGATGTCCTGGAACAGCACGGCGACCTGGCGGCGGCTGGCGGGCTCGATACGAAACGCTGCCAGCTCGAGATGGCGTCCGGTGGCGACGAGTTCGCGCTCGAAGCGGATCGGCACCCCGGTGCGAAGCACGCCGCCGTAAAGTTCGGCCCAGCCATCGGCCTCGTCGGGCACCATTTCGCGTAGCTTCTGGCCCACCACATTGGGGATGCCGGCATGCAGCGCGTAGGCCGGGTTGGCTTCGATATGGACGTAGTCGCTCAGCGGGCCGTGCGGGCCATCGAAGAACTCGATGATGCAGAAACCCTCGTCGATGGAATTGAAGAGGGTGCGGTAACGCTGCTCGCTGTGAGCGAGCGCGGTCTCGGCGCGTTCCAGCTCGCTATTGTCGGCGGCCGCGAGCGCGTTTAGCCGGGCGTTTTCCGCTTCCAGCGTCTCGATGCGGCGCCGCAGTTCTTCGGCTTCGACTGGACTCACGGACACCCGCCGTGCGGAACCGCGAAAACAGCGGTCGTTTGAGGGATATGGGCCACGCTACGCAACAACAAGTTCCAACCGGGAAGAACGTTCCCGCTTGTAGCATGGCCGGCATTCCCCCGGGGCAGGTCCGTTCCCCCAAGGGAGCGGGGCTGCGCTCACGCTGCCCGGACCTCCGAGAGGAAGCGGTTGACCTGTCCGGCGAGGTCCTTGGACTGCGACGACAATTGCTCGGCCGCACCCAGCACCTGCCCGGCGGCGGAGCCGGTCTCGTCGGCGGCCTTCTGGACGCCGGTGATGTTGGAATTGACTTCCTGGGTGCCGCGCGCGGCTTCCGATACGCTGCGGGAGATTTCCTTGGTCGCGGAACCCTGTTCCTCGATCGCCGCCGCAATCGCGGTGCCGATCTGGTCGATCTCGGCGATCACGTTGGCGACGTTCTGGATCGCCGTGACGGTCTGGTCGCTCGCGGTCTGGATGGCCGCGATCTGCTCGGAGATTTCGGTGGTGGCCTTCGCGGTCTGGCCGGCCAGCGATTTGACTTCGGAGGCGACCACCGCGAAGCCGCGTCCGGCGTCGCCGGCGCGCGCCGCTTCGATGGTCGCGTTCAGCGCCAGCAGGTTGGTCTGCGCGGCGATGGACTGGATCAGCGTGACAACGTCGCCGATCTTCTGCGCGCCTTCGGCGAGCGAGCGGGCGGTCTCGCCGGTGCGGCGCGCGTTCTCGACCGCACGGGAGGCGATCTCGGTCGATTGCGCGACCTGACGGCCGATCTCGGAGATCGAGGAGGTCAGTTCCTCGGTGGCGCTCGCCACCGTCTGCACGTTGCCCGAGGTCTGTTCGGAGGCGGCGGCGACGATGGCGGCCTGACGGTTGGTGGCGGTCGCGGTCGAAGACATCGACTGCGCGGTGCTTTCCATCACGGCGGACGCTGCCGACAGTCCGCCGACGAGTTCGGTAACCTTGGCTTCGAAGGTGCGCGTCAGTTCGTCGAGCACCTGGGCACGGCGCATCTTGCCGTCGTTCTCCGAAGCCTTTTCGGCAGCGAGGCGTTCGGCGGCGATCATGTTGTCCTTGAAGACGCGCACGGCTGCCGCCATCGCACCGATCTCGTCGCCGCGCTCGGTACCGGTGATTTCATCGGATACGTCGCCGCCGGCAAGCC
>DATCXE010000615.1:0-3031 GCA_036565985.1 Bradyrhizobium sp. | reverse complement strand
GGGATCGGCCGCCGCCAGCGCATCGCGAATATTGGCCACATAGACCTTCGCATTGGCGACCGATTGCCAGGCATGCGGATCGGCCGTGGAGCCGAGCTTGAGCGGCGCGATGCCTGTCGTCGCGGTCACGATAGTCGCCTTGCCGCCGGCAGACTTCACCAGCCGCGGCAGCCAGCCTTCGAAACCGAGCCCGTTGACGAAGACGAGCTTCGCATCCGCAATTCGCTTGGCGTCGGCCGGCGCCGGCGAGTAGACGTGCGCGTCGCTATCAGTGCCAACGAGCGTCGTGACATTGACGCGGTCGCCGCCGACATTGCGGACGAAATCGCCGAGGATCGAAAAGCTGGCGACGACGTTGAGGCGATCCTGCGCGCGGGCCGGCGCGATGGCCGCGATCAATCCGAGACAGATAAGTAAACCAAGCCGCCGCATCTTCACGCCTCGAGATGACGGCCGGGGAACATCTGCCTGACAAGGCCGCTGACCGGTCCGAACAATAGTGACAGGATATAGAGCACTGCGGCCACCAGAATGATCGCAGGCCCCGAGGGGATGCGGGTCTGGAACGACAGCACCAGGCCAGCATAGCCCGACACGACGGCGCTGGCGACCGCGATACAGATCATGCCGGTGATGTCGCGCGACCAGAAGCGCGCGACGCCCGCGGGGAGGATCATCAGCCCGACCCCGAGCAGCGTGCCGAGCGCATGAAAGCCGTTGACGAGATTGATCACGACCAGCGCCAGGAACGCCAGATGCGCAGGCGCGCCGGCGTGGCTGACCGTGCGCAGGAATACCGGATCGACGCATTCGATCACCAGCGGGCGATAGATCACCGCCATCACCAGCAGCGTGATGGTGGCGTTGAACGCGATCACCAGCAGCGTCTGGTCGTCCATCGCCAGGATGTTGCCGAACAGCACGTGGAGCAGATCGATATTGGTGCCCTTGATCGAAACGATGGTGACGCCGAGCGCCAGCGACACCAGATAGAAGGTCGCGAGCGAGGCGTCTTCCTTGAGTTCGGTGGTCCGTGCCACCACGCCGGCAAGGATCGCCACCGTAAAGCCCGCGATCAGCCCGCCCGTCGTCATGGCAAACAGATTGAGGCCGGAGACCAGGAAACCGATCGCAGCACCCGGCAGGATCGCGTGCGCCATCGCGTCGCCGACGAGGCTCATCCGCCGCAGCATCAGGAACACGCCGATCGGCGCAGCGCCGAGCGACAGCGCGATCACGGCGGCCAGCGCGCGGCGCATGAACTCGAATTCGGTGAAGGGCGCGATCAGCGCGTCGTAAACCATCAGGCGGCCCGCGACGGCATATCTTCCGCGCAGGCGGCGGCGCTGTCGTCGAACGCCTCGCACATCCGCAGCGCGACCAGCAGGTTTTCCGCGGTCAGCACGTCGGCGGTCGCGCCCCAGGCCACGGGCCCGCGCGCCAGCAGCAGGGTTTCCGGAAAATGGTTGCGGACCAGTTCCATGTCATGCAGCGCCGCCATCACGGTGCGGCCTTCGCCGTGCCAGCGCTTCACCAGCGCCAGCAGGTCCGCCGATGTTTTTGCGTCGATGGCGTTGAACGGCTCGTCGAGCACGATCAGCCGCGCGTCCTGCAACAGCACGCGCGCGAACAGCATGCGCTGCATCTGGCCCCCGGACAGCGTGCCGATGCTGCGGTTTTCAAATCCGTTGAGGCCGACGGCGGCAAGCGCCTCCGTGATCCTGTCCCTTGCCGCGCGCCCCATGCCGCCGAAAAATCCGACGCTGCGCCAGAGCCCGGTGCCAACGAAATCGAACACCGAGATCGGGAAACTGCGGTCGATATCGGCGGTCTGCGGCAGATAAGCGATGTCGCGGATATCCAGCCCGCCGAGATCGATCGATCCCGAGAGCGGCTTGAGGATGCCGGCAAGCCCGCGAAACAGCGTCGACTTGCCGGCGCCGTTCGGACCGATCACCGCCACCAGCGCGCCCGTGGCAACTTCGCCATTGAGGTGATGCACCGCCGGATGGCGGTCATAGCCGAGCGTGACGTTGTGGAATTTTATCTGCGCGGCCATGCTCACCTCATCGCCAGCCATACGATCGCCCACAGGGCGGCGCTGACCGCGGCGGCGGCGCCAAGCCGGGCGGCGACGGTCATGCGCAGGATCGACCAGGGGGCGGCCTGCGCCGGATGCGGCGTCGCCGGGCCATGGGAATGGGCGTGGCCGTGGTGGTGTCCGTGATCGTGGGAATGAGCGTGGGGCATGAGCAAATTGTTATATTATAACATTACGGGAGTCCACGTGTGTGGGCTTTTTCTGAGCTCCGCCAACTGAACGCCTCCTGCCCGTCATGCCCGCGAAGGCGGGCATCCAGTACTCTGCGGCCTTTCGGTTCAATCACCGATGTCTCTGGAATACTGGATCCCCGCCTTCGCGGGGATGACGACCGAGTATGGGTTCGCGTTCTCGCGACGCATTCGCCCGAGGTTTGCTGTTTTACCTTGCCCCCCAGAAAGACAGAGGGCGCAGGGAAGACCGGGTGCACGCTGCACCCGCGGTCTCGTGTGCAATTGCGCACAGAAAAACGCGCACACGAGCATACAGGTTCAGCGGAGGCATCCGGCCTTCCCTGCGCAATGGTTTACGGCTTACTTCGTGCTCTTCCCGGTGAACGGCTTTCTTGCCACCGTCGCTCCACGGGCTGCCCCGCGGAACTTGACGCCAGCACCGCGGCGCCAGAACCACACGACTTCGCCGTACGCGACGGGCCACCCTCGTCAGTCATGGCCACCGCGTCCACCGCATCCCACCGCGCGTCCGTGACGATCGCGAGCCGCCCCTCTTGCCGGGTGGGACGGGGCATTTATGGACTGATTTGAGGCGTGAACAAAAGGGGAATATTTTATCCTGGAGGGCTGGACGAGGCAAATCACGTTGATATTTCGAGCAAATTTCGGCTCTGCGAGCGGAGCTTTGACACACCCTCATCCGTCATTCCGGGGCGTGCGCAGCACGAGCCCGGAATCCAACTACCAACACGACTCG
>DATCXE010000327.1:0-2015 GCA_036565985.1 Bradyrhizobium sp. | reverse complement strand
GCGAGCGGATGTCGGCGAAGCCGCAACCCGCAAGCATCAGCGCTGCGCCCGCCATCAGCGCCATGTGAATTTCGATCCGCCGCATAGGGGCAACTTCTACCTCGGCGCCGCCATTCGCGGAACTGGATATGTTGCACAATTAACAATCCCAGGATTGTGATTTGCATCACCGAGCCCGAACCCTGCCTGCGGCATCAACGTCGTTGATTTCAGCCGATGTCCCGCCCCACATGGCGCCGCGGATTGAACCGGCTGCTTCAAGGATGTGACCAATCCGTAGCCTGCAACACCGGTAGAGGTGCCTACAATGTTCCGTCACGCGATGCTCAAGTTGATGATTTCCGCCGCGGTCCTCCTGGGCGCGCAATCGGCGTCTGCAGAAAATCGCCTCGCACTGGTCATTGGACAATCCGCCTACCGTTCGGTGCCGGCCCTGCCCAATCCCGCCAACGACGCCAAGGCGGTGACGCAATTGCTGACCGATTCCGGCTTCGAAGTGTCGACGGCCTCCGATCTGTCGCAAGGCCAGATGCGGGAGAAGGTCAGTGAATTCGCCGGCAAGGTCGCAGCCAGGGGCGCCGATACCGTTGCCCTCGTATTCTATGCCGGCCATGGCCTGCAGATCGACGGCGAGAACTATCTGGTTCCGGTCGACATCGACGTGAAACGCGAAGCGGATATTCCAATTCAGGCAGTGCGGCTCAACGACATCCTGAACACGCTGGCGTCGGTGCCGAGCAAGATGCGCATCCTGATGCTCGACGCCTGCCGCAACAACCCGTTCCCGGACATCAACAAGACCGCCGGCGGCGGACTTGCGATCGTCGATGCCAGGGTCGGCGCCCCCGGCACGTTCCTGTCGTTCTCGACGTCGCCGGGAGCTGTGGCAGAAGACGGCACCGGCTCGAACAGCCCGTACACGACCGCGCTGCTTGCGGCCGGCAAGGAGGCCGGCATCCCGATCGAGGAAACCTTCAAGCGCGTGCGGCTTGCCGTGAACAAGGTCACCGAGGGACGGCAGACGCCGTGGGACAGTTCTTCGCTGACCGAGGATTTCAGGTTCTCGGGTCCGCCGGTCGCTGGTCCGAAGCCCGCCGCGGCGCCGAAGAAAACGGTTGCGGAGTGGACGCGCGATCTGAAGGGCAAGCCGGTCGAGGCGGCCAACGAGATCATCGTGGCCGACGGCACCGACGAAGCCTATGAGGCCTTCGCTGGCCTGTATGCGCAGACCCCGCTCGGCAAGCTGGCGCGCGACTGGCTCGATCGCCATCTCCGCATGGTGGCGTGGAACCAGGCCGTGCTCCTCAATACCGCGGCGGGCTATCGCGCATTCCTGGTGAAATACCCCGACAGCGATCTCACCGCGACCGCGCGCAAGCTCGAGGAGCGGCTGCGCAACCGTCCCGACTTCGCGCCTCCGGTTGTCGCCGCTGCCGGCCCCGCTTCCGTGCCGCAAAACGTCGCGCTGGCCGGGCCGACCTGTCCCTGCAACACGCAGCCGTCGCCGGCGATCAAGAAGGTCGATGTGCCGCCGGTCAAGCGCGTCGATCCCGTTCCGCCGAAGCGGGCCGATCGCAAGCCGCCGCGGCGCGCTCGTCCCGAGCCCGTGGATGATGTCATTGTGGTTCGCCGTGCGCCTCCGCGCGTGGTGTACGAGCCGGCGCCTCCACCGCCGGTTGGCGTCGGTATCGGAATTGGTATCGGCGGAGGCGGCTATCGTGGCGGCAACTACGGCGGTGGCGGTTACGGCCGCGGGGGTGGATACTGAGGCTGTAATCGCGTAATTGATCCCGCAAGCGTTGCGCTTCGCTTGCGGGGACATGATGCGAATTCCGTTTGGCCTGCTCGCCGTCTTCATTGGTATTCTCTTTCCCGGTATCCAGCCCCGCGCTTTGGCGTGGGAGCACTGGGGCGGCGATCGCGGCGGATCGCGGTTTTCGCCGCTCGCCCAGATCACGCCCGGCAACGTCGGCAATCTCGTTCGCGCCTGGGAGTTTCGCACCGGCGATCTCGAC
>DATCXE010000609.1:0-5083 GCA_036565985.1 Bradyrhizobium sp. | reverse complement strand
TCGGCGCGCTGATCAGCGCCCGGCAAATCTCGATGCGGCGACGGTCGATCATCGGCAGGCCGGCGACCGGCTCGAACAGACGGCCGGCAAGCTCAGGCTCGAACACCTCAACCAGCGCGCGGGCAGCGGCGTAACTCTCCTCGAACTCGCGCTTGAAAGCCGCGCGCCGCACGAGGTTGAACCACAGACCCTGGCTCAGCCGCTTATGGTTGCCGATCATGATGTTGTCGAAGATCGACAGTGGCAGCGACAGGCGCGAGCGCTGGAAGGTGCGCGAGATGCCGGCCCGATAGACCGCGCGCGGCGGGGCGCGCGTGATGTCGGCGCCGCCGAAGGTGATGCTGCCGGCATCGGCGCCGTAGATGCCGGTGACGACGTTGAAGAAGGTCGTCTTGCCGGAGCCGTTGGGGCCGATCAGGCCAATGATCTCGTTCGGCGCGACCGCGAGGTCGAGGCCATCCAACGCCAGCACGCCGCCGAAGCGCTTCGACAGACTGCGGGCTTCCAGGAGCGCGCTCATGGCCGCCAACCCGGGAAATAGCGGCGCACCGGGCGCGGCAGCAGCCCCTCCGGACGGAACAGCAGCACCGCGATCACCATCAGCGCGTAAAGCAGGAAGCGATATTCCTGAATGGTCTGAAGCTTCTCAGGCACTACCACCACGATGATGGTGGCAAGCATCAAGCCCCACGGATTGCCGATGCCACCGAGCAGCAGGATCGACACCAAAATGAGTGAGTCTGCGAAAGTGTAATTGTTGGGCGCCACGAACCCGCCGACCATACCGAATAGCGCGCCGGCAACGCCGATGAGAAAATTGCCGATCAGAAAGGCGGTCACCTTCCAGCGCACGATGTCGAGGCCGAAACAGCTCGCCGCGGTCTCGTCCAGCCGCAACGCGTCGAGATTGAGCCCGATCCAGGAGCGCTCCAGCCGGCGCACCAGCACGAAGGCGGCGACCAGCAGGATCAGGCTGACGATGAAATAGTTCAAATAGAACGACAGCGAGATGCCGGCGATCTCCGGGCTGTCGTTGAAATTCCAGCCGAACAGCGTCATGCTCGGCACCTGCATACCTTGCGGGCCGCCCAGAACGTCGTTGACCTCGAGAAAGGTCTTGAACAGCAGTGCGAAGGCGATGGTGACCAGGGCCGCATAGTGCCCGCGCGTGCGCAGCACCGGCAGCAGCAGCAGCGAGCCGATCAGCGCCGCCAGCACGCCGCCGATCAACAGCACAAGGAGAGACGGCACGGACGTATAGGTGTTGAGCACCGCCGAGGTATAGGCGCCGATGCCGAAAAACGACGAACCGGCGAAATTCAGAACGCCAGCGTAGCCGAACTGAATGTTGAGACCGAGCGTCGCTAGCGAATAGAGCAACACGGTCGTGACCAACAGCAGCACGAAATGGTCATCGTGAAACCAGGCCGCGATCGCAAGCGCGGCGATGACGGCGCAGCTGCCGAGCGCGTCTTCATGTTCGGCAAAGGAGAGGCTCACGCGGTCGAGCAGGCGCAGCCAGGCGGCGGCAAGCACGGCGACCACCGCGGCCGCCAGCAGCGCGATGATGATGCCTTGCTTCTCGGCTCCGAGCAGCGCGATCAGATAGGCGGTCACGAGCGCCAGCGCGCCAAGGCCGGGCCACAATGTCGCGCGCGCTTTGGTCCCCTCGCCCATCGGCTCACACCCGCTCGCTGATCTTTTCACGGATCAGCCCCGTCGGCCGCCAGGCCATGATGGCGATCACGACGGCAAAGGCGAAGACATCTTTGTAGGCGCTGGCGAAAGGCAGCATGACGGTGCCCACCGTCTGCAGACCGGCGAACAAGAAACCGCCAAGAATTGCGCCATAAATACTGCCGAGCCCGCCGATGATCGCGGCAGAGAAGCCGACGACACCGAGATAGAGGCCGATGCCGAAATTCATCTCGTTGTAATAGAGCCCGTTCATGACTCCGGCGAAGGCTGCGAGCGCCGAGCCGATCGCAAACGTGATGAGCACAATCGCGGTGAAGTTGATGCCCATGGTGCGCGCGGTCTCCTCGTCCTGCGCGACGGCACGGATGGCGAGGCCAAGCTTGGTGCGGTTGAGCAAGAATTGTAGGCCGACGATCACCAGCACCCCGGACAGCAGCATCAGCACGTTGTCGAACCGCAAATTGAAATCGCCGAGGGAGATCGAGCCGCGCGGCAGCAGCGCCGGAAATGGCTTCGGGTTGGCGCCCTGAGGATAGAACAGCCGCACACCCTCGCGCAGCACGGTGCCCAGCATCAGCGTGATCAGCAGCGTGTTAAGCGCGGGTGCTGAGCGTAACGGCATGACGAGATAGCGGGCGATCGCCATGCCCAGGAGCGCCATCGCGAGCGTCGCCACCACCAGCATGATGAGCAGGTCGAGCCAAGGCGACGTTACGCCCAGCGCGCTGAGCCCCGCGTAAGTGGCGAGTGCCGTGAAAGCGCCGACCGTGAGCACGTCGCCATGCGCGAACTGGATAACGTCGAGCACGCCGAAGAACAGCGTGAAGCCAACGGCAACCAGGGCATACATCATGCCGAGCATCAGCCCGTTCATGACATATTGCGCGAGTAGGCCTGCGTCCATAACTTGCGAGCCTCCGAGTGAATGCCCGACCCATAGGGGCACTCACCTTTTCTAAAGCAGACTCCGGTGAACTGGAAACCGTCAACCTCTCTTCGTCATCATCGGGGCTTGTCCCGGTGATCCCGCTTAGGGTGGCAACATCGTGCCTTCCTAAGCGAGATGGTCGAGACAAGCCCGGCCATGACGGATCGTCGGCCAGCGGATTACTTCTGCCCCGGCAGTTTGCGCTTGCCGCTGGCGTATTCGCTGTCGGCCCATTCGACGAACTTGCCGTCCTGGACCACGTATTTGGTGATCACCGGCACCGTGTTCTGGCCGTGGTCGTCGAAGGTGATCTTCCCGACGATCGAATCGCGGTCCTTCACGTTGCCAAGCTCGGCAATTACCTTCTTACGGTTGGGCCCAACCTTCTCGATGGCATCGAGAATGAGATCCATCGCGGCGTAGGCGAAGGCGCCGTAGGCTTCCGGCGGCTGCTCGTAATGCTGCGCGTTGTATTTCTCCATGAAGAACCTGCCGCCCGGCAGCTTGTCGGTCGGGGCGCCTTCGCGGAAGGCCAGCGAACCTTCGGCCAGCGGCCCGAGGCCTTGAATGAAGGAATCCGACACGATGCCGGAGGTACCGTCGAACACCGCCTTGATGCCGAGCTTGTCCATCTGCGAGCGAATGCGTACGCCGATCGGAGTGAGGCCGCCGAAATAGATCACGTCGGGATTGAGCGCCTTGATCTTGGTGAGCTCGCTGGTGAAGTCCTGCTGATCCGCCGTGACGCCGAAGGTACCGACGATCTTGGCCTTGCCGATGCGCTTGAGCGCGTCGCTGAAATACTTATTGTGACCCTTGCCGTAGTCGGTGGTGTCATGGATCACCGCCACCGTCTTGAAGCCGAGCTTGGAAATCAGCTCGGCATTGGCGTCGTTCTGGTTGATCATCGTGCCGTTGACGCGATGAACCTCCGCGTATTTGTGGCGATAGGTGATGTCGGGCAGAACCGCGCCCCAGACGATCACCGGGAAGCCGAATTTGTGGTAAGTATCGACGGTGGCGATCGCCGTTGCAGAACAATAATGCGTGGCACCGGCGATAATTTCCTTGTCGGCGGCCATTTTGGTCGCCGCCTGCACGGCGACGTTCGGCTTGCACTCGTCGTCGAGCACGACCAGCTCGTATTCGTATTTTGCCTTGGGGTCGGCATTGCGCAGCCGAACCGCGAGATCGGCCGAGTTGCGTCCGCCGAGGCCGTTCGCCGACACCCCACCGGTGAGCGGGCCGATGAAGCCGACTTTCACTTTGTCCTTGGCGTCGGCCGATCCAACCGCGAGCGCCAATGCCAAGGCTGCGAGCCCGGCTGTGGCCAATTTGCCAATCCTGGTCATCTCCCCACTCCTCTTTTGGATTTTGTCAGCGCGATGGCACCATGTTCGCGCAGTCACAGCCGCAGGGCAAGGCGACAAAAAGCTTTCGAGCTGACTTTATCGGCGAAATGGCGTCGCGCTCACGGCCATGGCTTTTCATAGCACGGGAGCAATCTCGCGCCGCGATCGCAACCGCGGCGCAGAAGGCGTTCACCGGTCGAGTGGGTAGGCCATGGTGCTCAGCAGCGCCAGCGCCGGCTGACGGGTGTCGAGCCGGGTATGCTGGACGACCACCGGTACGTTGGACGTGATGACGCTCGAATAATCCGTGCCTTTCGGGATCGGCTCCGGGTCTTTGAAATCGTTGAAGCGCAGATGCCGCGTGCGGCTGGCGTCGACTGTAAAGACATAGGGCCCCGCCGGCGGCCGGTCGGCGAAATAGACCATGATCTCGACGCGCGCGTCTTCATCGCCGGAATTGAGAATGCACACCGTTTCGTGGCTTGTGAGCTCGCGCGTCGTCCCGGTCGAGCTGGGCGGGATATAGCCTTCCGCGATTGCCCAGGTGCGGCATCCGACTGCGGGCGTCATGGTGTGGCCTGCCCGTCGCGGACGAAGCCGCCGACCCGTCCGGTGTGGCGCTCATGGGCGATGCCTTCATTGGCGCCGTAAGGATGGCCGCCGAATCCATGCCGCATCATGGCAATCGCGCGCGCCCAATCGCGTTTGTCGTCGCGCGAGGCGACCAACTGGACGACCGATTGGGTGATGACCGGCATCGGCACCTCCATGGCAAGCGCATCGCTGACCAGCCAGTTCACCTCGCCGGTATCGTCCACATAGGTTGGAACGTTCGCCAGCCCGCCTTCCTCCCGGTACAGCTTCTCCATCAAATCGACGAGCCAGGAGCGAATGACGGAGCCGTGCCGCCAGCAATTCAAGACATCGTCGATCGGAAGACGCTCGCGGTACTTCTCGAGCAGAGCCATGCCCTCGCCGATCGCCTGCAGCATGCCGAATTCGATTCCGTTGTGGACCAGCTTGACGAAATGTCCGGCGCCCGGACCGCCCGCGTGGACGTAACCGCCTTCGACGGCGAGCTTGCGCAGGAGGGGCTCGATTGCGG
>DATCXE010000606.1:0-2019 GCA_036565985.1 Bradyrhizobium sp. | reverse complement strand
AGGCAGCGGCGCCCGCCACCGCGAGTTGTTCGGCCGCCGTACGTTTTTCCCCAAGTTCCGCTTCGGTGAAGCTCAACCGGTCGGCAAGCTTTTGCCGGGCCACCAGCTTTTCCTTGAGTGCATTCTCGAAGCGCTCGATGGGGCCAAGCTCGCGCTTGAAAATCGGGCCAAGCTCACGCTTGAAAAATGCCATGGCAATCTCCTCGCAGGTCGCGATCATCTGCCGAATCAGCAGATAGATTCTGTGCGAGCGAGCGGTAGTTGGCAACTTGGATAAGATTGCGGCTTTAATCCATTACGCGCCGTGCGTGGGTTCGCCGTCAGGCGAAAACTTCCGGCTCGGGGCAATTGGTCAACCGGGCGGGAACTCCGACCGCGGTGCACCCGCCGGGAACATCGTGCTCGACCACCGCCCCCGCGCCGACCTTGGCGAAGTCGCCGACAGCCACGTCGCCGACAATCGTCGCGCCCGTGCTGAGCAGGACGCCTCTGCCAATCCTCGGAGCACGGTCGGGAACCAATGGGTTCCGGCCGATGGTGACGTTCTGGAGGATCGTCACCTCGTCGCCTATCGCGGCAAAGGCGCCGATGGTGATGCCGGTGGCATGATCGAGGAATACCGACGTACCGATCGATGCGGATGGATGAATGCTCACCGAAAGCTGATCGGACGACAGGCTTTGCAGCAGGAGCGCCAGATCGGTGCGCCCCTCGCGCCAGAGCCAGTTCGAGACGCGCCAGGCCTGCAGCGCGACGTATCCCTTGAAGTTCAGCAGCGGCGGCAAAAACCCCTTCGTCGCGGGGTCGTGAACGGCAATGCCTCGCAGATCGCGGCTGGCCGCCTCGACCAGATCGGGCGAGCCCGCAAATGCCTCGCGGGCAATCCGCGCCAATCGCCGGCGGTCGGCCGAGCTTTTGCCGAGGCGCTCACCGATCTGATGGGACACCGCGCCGGCAAAATCTGGATGGTCGAGGATGGCCGCCGGCAGCGACGCGCCAAACACCGGATCGCCAGCGACGACGTTTTCAGCTTCGCGCCGGATCGTCAGCCAAAGCTCATCGGCCGCTGAAATTTCGCTTGGGATCATGGCTCGGTGCCCCGCTGGCGTCAGACCTCAATATAGACCGGGGGCGGACCACCGCCAGCAAGGCGATATAAAAACGAACCGCCCACCTGCTTTCGCAGATGGGCGGTTGTCACCGCCGTCAGGCACCATGGGGGCATCATGCCCGCGGCTGAACCTTGGAGAACGCTTAGCCTTGCGGCGGCTGGTCGTTCGGCGGGGTCGGACGCGGCTTGTGCTGCGCCATGAACTGGTCGAACTCTTCCTTGTCCTTGGCGTGACGCAGGCGATCGAGGAAATTCCTGAACTCGACCTGCTCTTCCTCGAGACGACGCAGCGTTTCCGTGCGGTACTCGTCGAAAGCGCGGTTGCCGCTCGAGGGCGGACCGAAGCCGAAGCCGCCAAAGCCGCGGCCTTCCATGCGATTGCGCATCCGGTCCATCTTGTACTGCATCCGCTCCATCTTGTTCTGCCAGCGATCCTGATGACTCCAGCAACCCATTTTTCTGCTCCCTAGTGTGAAAAAGAGAAGGGCAAGCCCGATCGGCCACCAGATGATGAAGCCGAGGATGGTCACAGCGATCCAACCAGGGTGCCAAGGCGAATCCAGCATACGCGGGCGATAGGTCTCTTCGGTGGGGCCGCGCCAGCGATTGACATCTGCGGTGTAGGCCATTTCCCTCTCCATGACGGCAATCACGCCGTTGTGAATGTAAATAACATTTACATACCTAAACCATCCAGCGGTTTTGTCAAGCGGGCGGCTCGCCGCGCCTTAAAAAATTATTTTGGCTTGCCCCAGGGACCCGCCGTCGCGACGGCAGGTGGTTCGCCGGACGGCGGCACCGGCGGCGGACCTGGCGGCGTCGGCGGGGGCCGGCGGTCGGTCGGGAAGCCGAGGCCGCGCAGATAGATCAGCACTTCGGCTTCCAGCAGTTCTTCCGGCGACATCGGC
>DATCXE010000584.1:0-7279 GCA_036565985.1 Bradyrhizobium sp. | reverse complement strand
CCGAGGTCGCCGGCCGTGCCTTCGAGCCGTTCTTCACCACCAAGGAGATAGGAAAAGGCACCGGCCTCGGCCTGAGCATGGTCTACGGCTTTGCCCGGCAGTCCGGCGGCTTGATGCAGATCCGTTCCGAGCCGGAACGGGGCACCGCAGTCAAGCTTTTCTTTCCTCGCGTGGGTGCGCCGCAGGCAAACGCCACGCCGTCGGTCGGCCAGCGCGCCACGGCTGCCGGCAACGAAACCGTTCTCGTTGTCGAGGATAACGCGATGGTGCGCGAGTACGTCGAGAGCGAATTGAAGGCGCTCGGCTATCGCGTCATCGTAACCCGCAATGCGCCGGCCACCCTCGATATCCTGCGCGGGTCCGAGAAGATCGATCTGATGTTCTCGGATGTCGTGATGCCCGGCGGCATGTTCGGGCCGGAACTTGCGAGGGAAGCCGCACGCCTGCGGCCCCACCTGAAGATTCTCCTGACCTCCGGCTACACCGACCATCCCGTCGAAGCGCTCGATGGGCTGGGCCAGGAGGTGCGGATCCTGAGCAAGCCCTACCGCCGGCGCGAACTGGCGGCGGCGCTGCGCTCGGCGCTGAAGGTGGATTGACCGATAGCGTCGTCGTTACCCTGCCGAGCGCGGGCTTATCGCTTGTCGGGACCGGCAACGAGCAGGAAGACCACAACGAGATTCGCCACAAAGAGCACCGCATCGATGACAAAGATCCGGAGCATCGGGCCTTTCAGCACGGGCCAGTATGCCACCCCGACGCGTCCCCCGCGCGCCAGGACCGGAAGGTTATAGGCGAACTGGCTGAAGTGACACGCGGCAAAGAACAGGAACAACGCAAGCTGCGCATCGTCAGCATGAAAGAAGGTCGGCCGCGCCAGCAGATACAGCGACAGGAGGCCGATTGGCAGATTGATCCCACCCAGAAACGCGACGCTGGCCGCCAGGGTTGGCGCGATCGGATTTCCGCGCTCCTCGCGGGGTACCAGTATCTTCAGCGTATTGCTCTGGGCAATGCTGAACTGGATAAATGCGCCGCAGAACCAGAGTGTGTTGAGGAACAGAACGACATCTGAAAATCGCATGACTACTTTCCGTAGAAGGCCTCGCTACGCACCACACGGCCAGCGCCGTCGAAGTCCATGAACTCGCTGGCGCGCGTGTCGCCCAGTTGCCACCAGACCGTCAGGCGCGCGATCGCGTCGTCCCAGCTCCAGCCGAGGATTTTCAGGTCTGCGCTCTCGATGCCTCCGTAAGCCCTGCGCCAATAGGCGCGAATGTTCTCGGCGCCCGCGACCACGGGGGAATCCGTCAATTTGAGCGCCAAAGGGCTGCGCATCTCTGCGTTTTCGGCAAAGTGCGAGACGACGGCGTCGATATCGACCTTGCACCAGTTCGCGCACCACGCCTCGACGAAGCGTCCCGCGGTCGTCCGATCCATTGTCTGCTGACCCACGCTTTCGCCCTCCACCGGTTTGACTGCCGGAAGAGTGGCACGGCGCAATTCTAACGTCAACCATATTGACGTGAGAGGTGGTCAGTTGCTGTCCGCGATGACCCCCATGACGGCCATCCACGCATCAGCGCCACGGGGGCCGACGCTATCAAACGCCTCGCGCAAAACCTTGCGCTCGTGGCCTGATGCCCGCTGTTCAATGCGTTGTCCTGCTTCCGTCAGGCGCAGCAATTTGGAGCGGTGTTCCTCAGGCGACCGCTTCGATGTCAGGAGTTTACGCTGCAGCAACAGGCCAAGCGGCCGGTTCGCGGCCTGCTTGGAAATGCCGAGGATCTCGATCAGCGAGCCGATCGAGATGTCGGGCTGTCGTGCAACCACGTAGAGAATGCGATGGTGCGGGCGTGACAGGCCAAGCGTGCCAAGATACTGGTCGGCCGCGAGCGTCATTCCGCGCCAGCCGTAATACATAAGCTCGAGCGCGGCATCCAGATCATGGAGCTTTTTTAGCGACGCGCGGTGCAGGCCCGCGGCGCGAGAAGCAGTTTTTTGCATTTTTCTACCGCATCGATTTGACCGAAGAGATCTACCCCAGCGCCCGCAATTCCCGCCGCAGCACCTTGCCGGTTGCGGTCAACGGCAACGTCTCGGCGAACTGGACGAAGCGCGGATATTCGTGGGCAGCGAGTTGCACCTTGACGAAATCCTGGATCTCGCGCGCGAGCGTATCGCTCGCCGCGAAGCCCGGGCGCAGCACGATCCAGGCCTTGATGGACTCGGTGCGGATCGGATCGGGAATGCCGACCACCGCCGACATCGCCACCGCCGGATGCTTCATCAGCGTGTGCTCGATCTCGGACGGGCCGACGCGATAGCCGGCCGTGGTGATGACGTCGTCCTCGCGGCTGACGTACCAGAAATAGCCGTCCTCATCCTGGATGCCGAGATCGCCGGTCAGGAGAAATTCGCCGGCGTATTTCTTCGCGGTCGCTTCCGGGTTCTTCCAGTATTCGATCATGGTGCAGGGGCACGGCTGGCGCACGCCGATGACGCCGCGCTGACCGCGCGGCAGTTCCTCGCCCTTGTCGTTGACGATGCGGACGTCGAAGCCGGGCGTCGCCTTGCCCATCGAGCCGGCGCGGATCGGGAACAGGTTCGAGTTGCTGCCGACCACGAGGTTGCATTCGGTCTGGCCGAATACCTCGTGCGCGTCGATGCCGAAGGTTTCGCGCACCCAGCCGTGCAATTCGCCGCCGAGCGATTCGCCGCCGGTGAAGATGCTGCGCAGTTTCAGGCCGGGATTCTTCACGCCGGCCTGCCGCATCAGCTTCAGCGCGGTCGGCGGCAGGAACACGTTGCGTATGGAAAGCTCCGCCATCATCGTCATCGCCGCCTGCGGCTCGAATTTTCGCGCGCGGTGGCCGACCAGGGGAATGCCGTGATACCAGAACGCAAACAGGGCGTTGATCAATCCACCGATCCAGGCCCAGTCCGCCGGCGTCCACATCAGGTCGCCGGGCCTGGGGAGAAAGTTGTGGCACATCTCAACATTGGGCAGATGGCCGAGCAGGACGCGATGGGCGTGCAGCGCGCCTTTTGGATTTCCTGTCGTGCCTGACGTGTAGATGATCAAAGCGGGATCGTCGCACGAGGTATCGACGGTCGTAAAATCCGGGGATGCGGCTTTCAGTGTCGCCCAGAACGGCCTGGTGCCTTCAGGCGCCTTGTCCCCGATGACATAGACATGCCTGAGCGCCGGAAGACGGTCGCGGATTTTCGCGAGCTTTTCCCAGCCGCCCTCGTCGGTGACGATGGCCTTGGCTTCCGAATTCGACAGGCGGAATTCCAGCGCATCCTCGCCGAACAGCGCGAACAGTGGAATGGAAATCATCCCGGAACGGAACGCCGCGAAATGCGCGATCGGCAATTCGAGTGACTGCGATAGGAACACCGCGACCCGGTCGCCGCGCACGAGGCCATCGGCCTTCAGTACGTTCGCAAACCGACGCGACATCTCTGCGACCTCGTCGAACGAGGTGCGCGTCGTCGCGCCGTCCTCGTCGACATAGATCAGCGCGAGCCGGCCCGTTCCGTCAGCATGACGATCGCAGCAAGCGACCGCCATGTTGAAGCGGGCGGGAATGTCCCAGCGAAAGTTGCGGTAGAGTTCGTCGTAGGTTGAGGCTTCGGTGAGCATGTTCCGTCCATCTCGTCTTGGCCGGGCATAGTAGTCTGCTTTCCGCAGACTACGAACACTTGTCTGCGTTCCCGGCCATCCACGTTCTTGCTTGCTTGTCGCAAGTTTAAAGACGTGGATGCCCGGCACAAGGCCGGGCATGACCTGGAGAGACATTTTGTGGCCCTGGCCTAGAACAACAGCTCCGTCTCCATCGCAAGCTCGGCCTCGAGGCTGGCGACGTCGCGGTAGATCGAGGCGACGGCGAGCACGCGCCCCTTCCGCTTGTACTGGAGCAGGCAATCCCTGCCGGCGATGTCGCCGTCGACAACGATTTCATCCCATTTCTCGGCGTGGCCGACATAGTTGATCGGCACGTCGTAATGCTGGCTCCAGAAGAACGGCACGGCATCGAAGCGTTCGTTTTGCCCGAGCATGTTTCGCGCCGCCGTCTGGCCCTGACGCTCGGCCACCACCCAATGCTCGACGCGAATGTTTTCGCCGGAATGCGGATCGGGCCAGCGTGCGATATCGCCCGCGGCGTAGATGCCGGGCACGCTGGTTTCCAGGTAGATATCGACGGTGACGCCGCGGTCGATCGCAAGCCCCGCCTTCTCGGCCAATCCAAGGCGTGGACGCACGCCGACGCCGACCACCACGACGTCGGCTTCGATCGCGCCGCCGCTTTTCAGCGTCGCGCGTTTGCCGTCGATGCCGGTGACGGTATCGCCAAGATGAAAGACGACGCCGTGCTCCTCATGCAGGGCACGGATGAAGTCACCCATCTCGGGCCCCAGCACGCGCTCCATCGGCCGCTGCTCCAACCCGACGACGTGGACTTCGATGTTTCGCGCCCGCAGCGACGCTGCGGCCTCCAATCCGATAAAGCTCGCCCCGATCACGACCGCGCGCTTCGCGCCGTCGGCCAACGCGATGATCGCGCGCGAATCGGCCAGCGAGCGCAGCACGTGGACATGGGGCTGGTCCGCGCCCGGTATCGGCAGGCGCACCGGCTCCGCCCCGGTCGCCAGCAGCAAGCGGTCGTAGGGGATGGTCTCGCCGCCTGACGTGACGACATGGCGCGCCTTCGTGTCGATGGACGCGACCTCGGTCTTGAGCCGCAGGTCGATCTTCGCCCCGCTGTAGAAATCATCCGGCCGCAGCGGCAGCCAGTCCTCCGGCGCGCTGCCGGCGAGGTAATCCTTGGACAGGTTCGGCCGGTCCACCGGCCCCGACGCCTCGCTGCTCAGCATCACGATGCTGCCGCGATAGTCCTGCCGCCGCAGCATCTCGGCCGCAGCAAAGCCCGCGGCGCCACCGCCGACGATCACGATCCTGCCGGGTCCATCGGTGGCGCCCCTCGCCTGCGGCCTGGGCTGTTCGCGCATTTCGCGAACGAAGATGCGGTCGCCTTCCTGCTCGACTTTCCAGACCGCGATCGGACTGAGCGCCGGCGCCCTTGTAGCCTCGCCGGTGCGCAAGTCGAAACAGGCGTGATGCCAGGGACAGCGGATGCCCTCGCCGGTCACGAGGCCCTCGGCGAGCGGCCCGTGGTAATGGCTGCAATGCGCGCCGATCGCAAAAATCTCCGATCCCGAGCGCAAAAGGAGGACTTCATCGTCGCCGACGTGGCCGAGCAACGTCTCGCCGGCGAATTCGGAAGTGGATATGCCCTTCGATAAATCGGGACCGGCGGGCGGCGCTTGCTGATCGGCCATCTCGTCCTCCGCTCGCGTTGGGCTAAGTCGCCATTCCCAAAAATTCCTGACGGGTCAACGCGTTGTCGCGAAAGCAGCCCAGCATGCGGCTGGTCACGAGGTCGGTGTCCGGCTTGTGCACGCCGCGCGTCGTCATGCAGTGGTGCGACGCCTTGATAATGACGCCGACGCCCTGCGGTTCCAGGACGTCATTGATGGTGTTGGCAATCTGCGCCGTCATCTTTTCCTGAATCTGCAGGCGCCGGGCAAAGACGTCGACAACGCGCGCCAGCTTGCTGATGCCGACCACGCGGCCATTTGGAATGTAGGCCACCCAGGCCTGGCCGATGACCGGCGCCATGTGATGTTCGCAATGGCTCTCAAAGCGGATGCCACGCAGCACGATCATCTCGTCATAGCCTTCGATCTCCTCGAAGGTTTTCTCCAGAATCTCGACCGGGTCCTGGCCATAGCCGGCGAAGAAATCCTCGAACGAGCGGGTTACACGCGCCGGCGTCTCGATGAGGCCGTCCCGGTCGGGGTCCTCGCCTGTCCACCGGATGATGGTGCGCACCGCCGCCTCGACCTCGGCCCTGGCAGGCCTTTGGACCTCGGACCGTGACGCTCGTGCGCGATCCAGTGCATGAATGTTTGGACTCATCGAGATGCCCTTCCACGACATTTGCCAACGGAGCTTGAACCCATTGGATGTTGCGTCAGGGGAAAGGTTCCCGTGGAAAATTATCCCGTCCGCGCCTGTGCAGTCATGGTATCAAGACCTGCCGGAGGACCGCCTGAACGCATTGCGGTCATTCACCGGACGCCGCATTTCACCTGACGGCCGACCGGTCGAATCCTCTCGTTGCGCTCAAGCGGTCGACGCTGATCGTCGACCGGCGGGAGACCGCAATCATGAAGACCTTGCTGATGCTGGTGCTTTCCATGGCTGCCGCCGCGCGGGATGCGACCGCGCAGGAAGACGCACAATGCGCTCGCGAACGCGCCGCCATGGTCGAAACCATCAAGGACTACGCCCAGTCTCACCCCGGTGTCCTGGGAAAGCACGGCTTTTCGGAGCGGGTCCTCGAGGCCATGGGACAAACGAAACGCCATTTGTTCATACCCGAGCGATCATGCTCGATCGCATACGCGGACACGCCGCTGACGATCGGCCTCGGCCAGACCATTTCGCAGCCGTTCATCGTGGCCTTGATGACGCAGCTGGCTGAAGTCGCGCCCGACCATGTTGTGCTCGAGATCGGTACCGGTTCGGGCTATCAGGCCGCGGTCCTCGCGCACCTGGCGCGAAAGGTCTGCACCATCGAGATTATCCCGCAACTGGCCGAGGCCGCCACAAAGGGACTGAGAGACCAGGCGTATGACAATGTGGAGGTCAGGCTTGGTGACGGCTATGCGGGCTGGCCCGAATGCGGTCCTTTTGACGCCATCGTGGTGACCGCCGCGCTCGGGCAGATACCGCCGCCGCTGATCGAGCAGCTCAACGTGGGCGGCCGGCTCGTCATGCCGGTGGGAGCCGATTACGGCACCCAACAGCTCACGGTCGTCGAGAAAATCGCCACCGACAAGACGACAACCCGCGCCGTGGCTCCCGTGCGCTTCGTGCCCTTCACGCGTTCACAAAACCGGTAACGGTCAGGATCAGCCCGACAGCGCCGCCTTCACCATGCCGCTGGCTTTGCCGAAATCCATCTGCCCGGCGTAGCGCTCCTTCAGCAGGCCCATGACCTTACCCATTTCCTTGGGGCTGGTCGCACCGGCCTCCTTCACCACCGCAGCGATCGCGGCCTCGACCTCGGCCTCGGTCAGCTGCGTGGGCAGGAACTCCTCGATGACGGCAATCTCGGCCGCCTCCTGCTGCGCCTGCTCTTTGCGGCCGGCCTTCTCGTAAATGGCGAGTGACTCGCGGCGCTGCTTGATCATCCTCTGCAGCAGC
>DATCXE010000577.1:0-6013 GCA_036565985.1 Bradyrhizobium sp. | reverse complement strand
CGGCAGGTCGCGAACGTCGACTTTGCGCCCAAGGTCAAGCGCGGCGACGCCGGCTATATGAGCAAGCCCGCCGTGATCGTCTCGATCGAGAAGCAGCCCAATGTCGACACGGTGAAGCTGACGAAACAGATTACGCAGGTGCTCGCGGAGCTCGAGCCCAGCCTGCCGTCCGGCGTGAAGGCCAACGAGATCATATTCAGGCAGGCGAGTTTCATCGAAAACTCGATCCAGAACGTCGAGCGGGTGCTGCTCGAAGCGGCCCTGGTCGTGGCTGTCATCCTGTTTGCGTTTCTCCTCAACTGGCGCACGACGGCCATCTCGCTCACGGCGATCCCGGTCTCGATCCTGACCACGGCGATCATCTTCAAGCTGCTCGGCCTGTCGATCAACACCATGACCTTGGGCGGCCTTGCGATCGCCATCGGGGAACTGGTCGATGACGCGGTCGTCGATGTGGAAAATATCTTCCGCCGGCTCCGTGAGAACCGGGAGCTGGGTAATCCCCGTTCCGTGTTCGACGTGGTGGTTTCCGCATCCAACGAAGTGCGATCCGGAATCGTTTATGCCACGATGATCATCGTCCTCGTGTTCGTGCCGCTGTTTGCGCTTTCGGGCATCGAGGGACGGCTGTTCGCACCGCTCGGACACGCCTACATCATCTCGATCCTCGCGAGCCTGTTCGTCTCGATCACCCTCACGCCTGTCATGGCCTATTACCTGCTGCCGCGGATGAAGCGCCTCGCGGAGCGGGAGAGCTGGCTGGTCCGCACGCTCAAATCCGTGAACCATGCCGCGCTCCGGTTTGCCTTGGCGCACAGGGGATTGCTGCTCGGCGTGACGGCGCTGGCGGTGCTGGGCGCCGGTGCGGGTGCGCTGGGCCTCAATCGCGCGTTCCTTCCGGCTTTCAACGAAGGCACGTTCACGATCAATATCGCGTTCAACCCCGGAGTCTCGCTTTCCGAATCCACGCGCGTGGGCTCGATCGCAGAGCGCCTTCTTCTCGATGTTCCGGAAGTGATCAGCGTCGGAAGGCGCACCGGGCGCGCGGAGCTGGACGAGCACGCCGAAGGTATCCATTCGTCCGATCTCGAAGTCGATCTCAAACACTCGCAGCGGCCGAAGCCCGAGATCGTCGCGGACATCCGCTCCCGGCTTTCGGTGCTGCCGCTCTCGGTCAATGTCGGACAGCCGATATCGCACCGGCTGGATCACCTGCTCTCGGGCGTCCGCGCCGAGTTGGCCTTGAAGCTGTTCGGCGACGACCTCGACACGCTGCGAAACAGCGCGGAAGAACTGCGGCTGCGACTCTCGAAGATCGGAGGCATCCAGGATCTGCAGGTCGAAAAGCAGGTCCGGATTCCGCAACTCGAAATCCGCGTCGACTATACCCGCGCCGCACTCTATGGCGTGCAGCCGGGCGCCGTGACCGATCAGTTGTCGCGGCTGTCGAGCGGGCGCGTCATCTCGCGCGTGGTCGACGGCTACAAGCGTTACGACGTCGTGATGCGGCTGCCCGACCAGCTACGCACGACCGAGAAGCTCGGCGACCTCCTGATCAAGACCCCGTCGGGCTGGATCCCGGCGCGCCAGATCGCGGACGTGAAGGAGACCGACGGGCCAAACCAGATCCTGCGGGAGAACGGCCGCAGGCGCATCGTCATACTCGCCAACTCGGACGGCAAGACCGACATGACGGAGATCGTGCGCCGCATTCGCGCCGAGCTGGATGGCGCGAGCCTGCCACAGGGCGTCACCGCGAACCTTGAAGGCACGTTCCAGGCCCAGGAGGAAGCCAGCCGCAGGATCGGCATTCTTTCAGTGGTATCGCTGGCGCTGATCTTTGCGATTCTGTACAGCCGCTACCGCTCTTCTGTGCTGGCCGCTATCGTCATGGGCGGGGTGCCGCTGGCGCTGATCGGCTCGGTCGCGGCGCTGGCGCTGACCGGTCAGCCGCTATCGGTCGCCAGCATGGTTGGCTTCATCACGCTCGCCGGAATCGCGACACGCAACGGCATTCTCAAGATCAGCCATTACATCAACCTCGCTTTGCGGGAGGGAATGGCGTTCGGGCCGGAGCTCGTGATCCGCGGCAGCCTCGAACGCATGACGCCCGTCCTGATGACGGCGCTGTCCGCCGGGCTGGCGCTGCTGCCGCTGCTGGTCGCGGCCGACGAGCCGGGCAAGGAGATCCTGCACCCGGTCGCTGTCACCATCTTCGGCGGGCTCGTCAGCGCGACGTTGCTCGACGCCCTGGTGACGCCCGTGCTCTTCCTGATGTTCGGCCGGAAGCCGCTGATGCGGCTGATACGACGGCAGTCCGAGGAGCGCCTCGGGGATGCTGCCGCCTCACACTCTTATTGATCGTTGAAAGGAGACCTCGCATGAAGTTCGGATATCTCACCCTCGGCGTTGCCCTGCTCGCCGCCCTGCCCGCCTACGCGCACGACGCGAAAAGCCTGCACGGCGGGCGTCTCGTCGATGCCGGCTCTTACCATGTGGAGCTGGTCGCCAAGGACAAGGCGATTGAAGTCTTCATCGTCGGCGAGAATGGCAAGCCGGTTGATCCGAAGGGCTTCAAGGCCGTCGCCATCTTCACTCTGGGCGGAAAGGCCGAGCGCATTACGCTCACACCTTCGGAAAAGGATACCTTGAGCGGAACGGCGGCTACCGCGCTGCCGGCCAATCCCAAAGGCGCGGTTCAGCTCACGGCGCCCGACGGCAAGACGGCGACGGCGCGATTCGACTGACGCGGCCCGAAGCCGCGCTTGCATGCCGTCAATAGCGCAACTCCCTCCCCGTCATTGCGAGCGGAGCGAAGCAATCCACCTCTCCGCACGGGGAAAGATGGATTGCTTCGTCGCATCGCTCCTCGCAACGACGTGGATAATTCTGAATACGACAGCCAAGAGCTCTCACGCGGCGAGATGCTTCTCCCGCGCGGTGATCCGCGCGCGGATCTCCTTCGATACCGGGACCGGACGATGGGTCTGCTGGTTGGTGTTGACCCAGACGATCTCACCGGTCACCAGCGCATCCGTACCGCCCTTGAGGAAGATGGCGAGTTCGAAGGTGAGGCTTGAATTGCCGATCCGCGCCACGCGCGCGCCGACGTCCAGCTCCTGGTCGAACCGAACCGGGGCCTTGTACTCGATCAGCGATTTGACGACGTGGTAATCCTCGCCCGTCTGCTTGGCGTCGGCGTACTGGTCATATCCCAACGCACGGAAATACTCGGTGATGGTCGTATCGAAGTAGGTCAGGTAGTGCGCGTTGAAGACGACGCCCTGGCCGTCGATTTCGGAATAGCGCACCCGAAAGGGATGAAAGAACCAGAATTGCTCGCGTGACATGGGATTCCCGGCTGTGTTGTTTATCGATTTCTTGTAGCCCGTATGGAGCGCAGCGCAATCCGTGAGATCGGTCCAAGCAATCCAGAGTTCCCGGCTACGTTCACAGGCACGTCGCGCGTTCGGCGGCGAGATAGCCGAACAGCAGGCCGAGGCCGAACAGCAGCACCAGGCCTGCCGCACCGAACTCGATGCCGCGCATGACCAGCGTGCCGCCGCCTTCGCTTGCCGAACTGAGCCGCCGGGCGAGCCCCTTGGCGGACACGGCGACGACGGCAATGGTCGCGACCGTGATCGCGGTGCCGAGCCCCATCACGAACGTCGCGGCGATACCGGCCCAGAACAGGCCCTGTGCCAGTGCGAACACCAGCACCAGGATCGCGCCCGAGCAGGGCCTCAAGCCCACCGCGAAGATCGCGCCGAGGCCCCGCTGCCAGCCGCCGGGGCCGGCGAGTTGATCCGGGGTCGGTCCGTGCGAGTGACCGCAATGCTCGTCATGGACATGGCCGTGGCCGTGATCATGATCGTGATGGTCATGGTGGTGATGATCGTGGCCGTGGTCATGTCCGTGATGATGGCCATGATCATGATGATGGTGCGCCGCCGCCATCGCCAGTTCCGGCTTCGGCTTCGCCTGCAGCGCACGCATGAACCCGCCGCCCTTGGTCCAGACCAGCCGGGCGCCAAAGGCCGCGATCAGGGCGTAGCTGACGATCTCGATCGCCTTCTCCGCCGAGCACATCGTCTTGGCAGTCGAAGAAAGCAGCCAGGCGAGAACCGTAACCAGCGCCACCGCCACCAGCGCCTGCAGCATCGCCGAGGCGAACGACAGCACGATGCCGCGCCGCGCGGTTTCCTCGTTCGCCACCAGGTATGACGATATCACCGCCTTGCCGTGGCCGGGGCCGGCGGCGTGAAAGATGCCGTAGGCGAAGGAGATCGCAAGCAGCGTCCAGACCGCGCTGCCATCGGATTTCGCCGCGCGTATCGTCGACGACATCTCGCGATAGAATTCGGATTGCTTGGCCAGAATCCATCCGAAGATGCCGCCGACCTGCGGTTCGGCGGCGGGCCGCGGACCGCCGAACGGATTTTGCGCCATCAGGACGTGCAGGGCGGCGTCGAGGACAATGGCAGCCGACAACGCGGCAACGGTGAAGGCGATGCCTCGCGCAAGGCCGGCAGGCATCCGCCTCACGGGCAATTCACCATGATCTTGTTGGCGAACATCGCCCCGTAATTGGAATTGTCACCGTTCATGAAATTCTGCTCGCTCAGGCGCTGGGTATTGGCGGTTTCGTCATTCGGCCGCTGGAATTGCATCTGGCAGGCGGCGGGCGCGCCGACGAGCTTGATCGGATCCTTGTCATCGAACTTGAAGTCGATGAAATAGGAAGGATCGAATACTTCCAGCGCAAGCTGCTTCGGCGTCACTGGCGCCTTCAGCGGCAGCACGAAGTGCAGCGTCAGCGCGCCATCCTTGTGCTCGAGGTAGTAGTCCACCGGCTCCACGAATTTCGTCTTCTTGCCGTCGGCCTTGGCGAAGGTGAAGAAGTTGAACTCCTTCAGCGACTCGACATTGGTCTGGGCCAGCGGCCTCAGCTCCTCGCGGGTGTAGACGCCCTTGGTCTTGGTTTCGATGCCCTGCAGCGCGTAGGTCGAGAACATGTCGTCGAACGTCCAGGCGTGACGAACGCCCGTCATCGAGCCGTCGGGCGCGTACATCACCTCGCTCTTCGCGATGATCCAGACATGCGGATGCGCTTCGGCGGATGATGCGCCGGCCAACCACGCGACGATCAAGCCCAACAATCCGAACAACACACGCAACATGTCGTCCCCGCGAAAGCGGGGACCCATACGCCGTGCCGTTGCTTTTTGGCAGTGTGGCAAAGGCTTTCCTTCAAAACGAGTACCAGGGGTTATGGGTCCCTGCGTTCGCAGGGACGACTCGTGGAGGCTGCGCCGGCTGATCAAGCTGCCTCCGGCGTTTCCAGAAGACCGCGCCGGCGCAGCAGCGCATCGGCCTCCGGCTCGCGGCCACGGAAGGCGACATAGGCCTCCTCGGGCTCGCGTGAGCCGCCTGACGAATAGATGTCGTCGTGCAGCCGCTTGGCGGTGGCGGGATCGAAGATATCGCCGGCCTCCTCGAAGGCGCCGAACGCGTCGGCGTCCATCACCTCGGACCACATGTAGCTGTAATAGCCGGACGCATAGTGATCGCCGGAGAAGATATGGCCGAACTGCGTCGGCCGGTGCCGCAGCGCGATTTCCGCGGGCATGCCGATCTTCTCGAGTTCGGCCTTCTCGAATGCGCCGACGTCGCGGCTGGCCGAGGCCGGCTGGGTATGGAATTCGAGGTCGACCAGCGCCGAGGAAACAAACTCCACGGTGGCAAAACCCTGGTTGAACTTGCGCGCAGCAAGAAAGCGCTGCAGCAGGTCGTCCGGCAGCGGCTCGCCGGTCTGGTAATGCTTTGCGAACTGCCGCAGCACCTGCGGCTGCTCCTGCCAGTGCTCGTAGAGCTGCGAAGGCAGTTCGACGAAGTCGGTGAACACCGATGTCCCCGACAGCGAGGGATAGGTCACATTGGACAGCATGCCGTGCAGGCCGTGGCCGAACTCATGGAACAGCGTGCGCGCGTCGTCAGGCGACAGCAACGCCGG
>DATCXE010000575.1:0-4544 GCA_036565985.1 Bradyrhizobium sp. | reverse complement strand
GCACGAAGTAAGCCGTAAAGCCATTGCGCAGGGAATGCCGGATTGCCTCCGCTGAACCTGTATGCTCGTGTGCGCTTCCATCTACCCATTGCACACGAGACCGCGGGTGCAGCGTGCATCCGGCATTCCCTGCTCCCTCTTCCTGGGGGAGATTCAAGGTCAAGCCTCGGGCAGATCATGCCGCGAGATCGCGGGCGCACATCCGTGTCAAACCTCATCCTGAGGAGCCGCGTAGCGGCGTCTCGAAGGATGAAAGCCACGGTCGTGCCAGATGGTTCGAGACGCCCGCAGCGCGGGCTCCTCACCATGAGGGAGGGGTGCCTGGTTAAGCTTTCCACTTAAGACTGTCTCAATGCGCAACAATTATTGAGTATCTGTCAGCCTGCGTTTTTCGTTAAGAGACTAGCGGGTTGCGACGCTATTCGTCGATTTGGGGATATTGAACCGCATGTGCGGCATTGTCGGCATTCTCGGGCGCGCTCCGGTTGCGGAGCAGTTGGTCGATTCACTCAAGCGGCTTGAATACCGTGGCTATGATTCCGCCGGCGTTGCCACGCTGGAGGGCGATCACCTCGCGCGCCGCCGCGCCGAGGGCAAGCTGAAGAATCTCGAAAAGCGGCTGGATGCCGAACCGCTCCATGGGCACATCGGGATCGGGCACACGCGCTGGGCCACCCACGGCAAGCCGACCGAGAACAACGCGCATCCGCACGCCACCGATCGCGTCGCGGTGGTCCACAACGGCATCATCGAAAATTTCCGCGAGTTGCGCGAACGGCTCGAGAAGAACGGCGCGGTCTTCAAGACCGAGACCGATACCGAGATCGTCGTGCATCTGGTCGACAGCTTTCTCCGGAAGGGCGTCAAGCCGGTCGAGGCGGTGAGGGCGACGCTGTCGGAACTGCGCGGCGCGTTCGCGCTCGGATTCATCTTTGCTGGCGAAGGCGATCTGATGATCGGCGCCCGCAACGGCCCGCCGCTGGCGATCGGCCACGGCAACGGTGAAATGTATCTGGGGTCGGACGCCATCGCACTCGGGCCGTTCACCGACACCATCAGCTACCTCGAAGACGGCGACTGGGTGGTGCTGACGCGCAAGGGCGCGACCATCTACGACAAGAACAACACGATCGTTCAGCGCGACGCGATCAAGCACATGGCGTCGACTTCGCTGGTCGACAAGGCGAACTATCGCCACTTCATGGCCAAGGAAATCCACGAGCAGCCGGAAGTGGTCGGCCACACCCTTGCGCGCTACGTCGACATGGCGAGCGAGCAGGTGAAAATGCCGGTGACGCTGCCGTTCGACTTCAAGGATATCCAGCGGATCTCGATCACAGCCTGCGGCACCGCGAGCTATGCGGGCTATGTCGCAAAATACTGGTTCGAGCGGCTGGCGCGCATTCCGGTCGAGCTCGATGTCGCCTCGGAATTCCGGTACCGCGAGGCGCCGCTGCGCAAGGGGGATCTCGCGGTCTTCATTTCGCAGTCCGGCGAGACCGCCGATACGCTGGCCGCGCTGCGCTACGCCAAGGCGGAGGGCGCGCACACGCTGGCCGTGGTCAACGTGCCGACATCGACGATCGCGCGCGAAAGCGAGACCGTGCTGCAGACGCTGGCCGGTCCCGAGATCGGCGTCGCCTCGACCAAGGCTTTCACCTGCCAGCTGATGGTGCTGGCTTCGCTCGCGGTCGCCGCCGGCAAGGCGAGGGGCGAATTGTCCGATGAGGACGAAAGCAAGCTCGTCCATGGCCTGGTCGAAATCCCTCGCCTGATGGCGGAGGCGCTGAAATTGGAGCCGCAGATCGAGAAGCTGGCGCGTGATCTCTCCAAGTCAAAGGACGTGCTTTATCTCGGCCGCGGCACCAGCTATCCCCTGGCGCTGGAAGGTGCGCTGAAACTGAAGGAAATTTCCTACATTCATGCCGAGGGCTACGCCGCCGGCGAGCTCAAGCACGGGCCGATCGCGCTGATCGACGAGAACATGCCGGTCGTGGTGATTGCGCCGCATGACCGGGTGTTCGAGAAGACCGTCTCCAACATGCAGGAAGTCGCCGCCCGCGGCGGCAATATCATCCTGATGACCGACGCCAGGGGTGCGGCCGAAGCGACGGTCGAATCGCTGGTCACCATCGTGCTGCCGGACATGGCGGCGACGTTCACCCCGCTGGTCTACGCCGTCCCGGTGCAGCTCTTAGCCTATCATACCGCCGTGGTAATGGGTACCGACGTCGATCAGCCGCGAAATCTCGCCAAATCGGTAACGGTCGAATAGTCAAGCCTGCCTGATGTCACGCGGGGTCTTCAAAAACCTGCTAGGATGGCTTAGCTGGCATAGGCGCGATAAGCAAAAGGGGGACCCCCGGTTTTGCGTCCGATCGCGCCAAGATGTCGAGTCCGGCTGCCCTGACCTGGAACCCGAATGAACCGCGAAGACCTGCCCCCGACTGCGCCTCCGGATGAACCTCTGCAGCACGAGCCCCATACCGGGCTGATGGGCCGTTTCCGGAACTATTTCCTGACCGGACTGATTGTCGCAGGGCCGGTCGCGATCACGCTGTACCTGACCTGGTGGTTCGTGAACTGGGTCGACAGCATCGTCCGGCCGTTCGTGCCCACGGCCTACCGGCCGGAAACCTACCTGCCGTTCGGGCTGCCCGGCTCGGGGCTGATCGTCGCCGTGGTCGCGCTGACGCTGCTCGGTTTCCTCGCCGCCAACCTGATCGGCCGCACGCTGGTCGATCTCGGCGAGCGGCTGCTCGGCCGCATGCCGGTGGTGCGCGCGATCTATCGCGGCCTCAAGCAGGTGTTCGAGACGCTGTTCTCGGGCAAGGGGTCGAGCTTCCGCAAGGTCGGCCTGGTCGAATTTCCCTCGCCGGGGATGTGGTCGATCGTGCTGATATCGCAGTCGCCGAGCGTGAACATCGCGGCCGTATTGCCGGGCCAGGAGGAGCACATCTCGGTGTTCCTGCCTTGCGCGCCGAACCCGACCACGGGCTTCTTTTTCTATGTGCCCAAGAGCAAGATCATCGAAGTCGACATGAGCACCGAGGACGCCGCGACCCTGATCATGTCCGCCGGCGTGGTGCAGCCCGGCTCCGACCCGCAGAAACGCAACGCCGCGCTGGCCGGCATGGCGAATGCGGCGCGGGTGGCGAATTCGACCGCCGCGCTGCAGCCGGTGAAGGTGAAGGTGGAGTAGGACGCGCGATGACATCCGCCGTCATTGCGAGGAGCGAAGCGACGAAGCAATCCATCGATCCGTTATGCCGCGCCATGGATTGCTTCGCTACGCTCGCAATGACGGAGCAGGCAGCTATCACCCCGCGCCGATCAGCGGCACTGCCTCATCCCGCTCATACAGATACAGCAGACACCGCAGCGCCTCGCCGCGCTCGCCCTTCAGCCTCGGATTGTCCTTCATGATCCGCAGCGCCTCGTCGCGCGCCTGCGTGATCAGCTGGCCGTGGACGTCGGATCGCGCGATGCGATAGCCGGGCAGGCCGCTCTGGCGGATGCCGAGCACGTCGCCTTCGCCGCGCAGCTTGAGATCCTCCTCGGCAATCCGAAAGCCGTCGGTGGTCTCGCGGATGACCTTCAGCCGCGCCGCCGACATTTCGCCGAGCGGCTCCCTGTAGAGCAGCAGGCACGTCGAAGCCTCCGAGCCGCGGCCGATGCGACCGCGCAGCTGGTGCAATTGCGCGAGGCCGAAGCGCTCGGCGTTCTCGATCACCATGATGGTCGCGGCCGGAACGTCGACGCCGACCTCGACCACGGTGGTTGCCACCAGAAGCCCGATCTCGTGCGCTGCGAATTGCGCCATCACGCGATCCTTGTCCGCGCCCTTCATCTGGCCGTGCACCAGCCCGACCCGGTCGCCGAAACGTTTCTGCAAGCGCTCGAAGCGCTCGGTGGCGTTGGTGAGGTGCTCGATGCCCTCGGCCTCGGATTCCTCGACCAGCGGACAGATCCAGTACACCAGCTTGCCGGCCTTCAGCGCGCGGCCGACCGCATCCACCACTTCGTCGAGACGGCTGTTCGGCACCGCGCGGGTATCGATCGGCTGCCGGCCGGCCGGTTTCTCGCGCAATTCGGAGACGTCCATGTCACCAAAATAAGTCAGCACCAGCGTGCGCGGGATCGGGGTTGCGCTCAGCACCAGCACGTCGACGGCTTCGCCCTTGTTGGTCAGCGCCAGCCGCTCGCGCACGCCAAATCGATGCTGTTCGTCGACCACCGCAAGCGCCAGCGCCTTGAAGATCACGTCGTCCTGGATCAGCGCGTGGGTGCCGACGATGAAGTCGATCTCGCCGGCTTCCAGCCGCGCCAAAATCTCACGTCGCTCCTTGCCCTTCTCGCGGCCAGTCAGGATCGCCACGCGAAGCCCGGCGCGTTCCGCCAAGGGCGTGATGGTCTTGATATGCTGGCGTGCGAGGATTTCGGTGGGCGCCATCAGCGCCGCCTGCTTGCCGGCCTCGGTGACCGCAGCAGCGGCGAGCAGCGCCACGACCGTCTTGCCGGAGCCGACATCGCCCTGCAGCAGC
>DATCXE010000534.1:0-4222 GCA_036565985.1 Bradyrhizobium sp. | reverse complement strand
GCCGCAAGCACGTTGCCGCGCCGGTCTTGGCCGCACCCACCAGATCCCGCAGCCGTTCGAGAAGCTCACCGTGTTCGAGAACCTCCTCGTCGGCGCCGTCCATGGCCGCCGCAAGACCGAGCGCGAGGTTGCGCAGCACTGCGGCGAGATTCTCGAACGGTTGGGGTTGTTGAAGCACGCCAACACGCTTTCCGGTTCGCTGACGCTGCTGGAACGAAAGCGGCTCGAAATGGCCCGTGCGCTCGCTACCGCGCCAAAGCTTCTGCTGCTTGACGAGATTGCGGGCGGACTTACCGAAGGCGAATGCAGCGAACTGGTCGCGACCATCCGCGAGATCCGACAGACCGGCGTCGCCATCCTCTGGATCGAGCATGTCGTCCACGCCCTGCTTGCAGTGATCGACCGCCTGGTCGTGCTCAATTTCGGACGCAAGATCGCGGAGGGAGTGCCGAAGCAGGTGATGCAACTCGCCGAGGTGCATCAGATCTATATCGGCATCGAGGCGTAACATGCCGTTGCTGGAGACGCGCAAGCTCACGGCCTTCTACGGCGACTTCCAGGCGCTCTACGGCATCGACATGTCGCTGGATCGCGGCGAGACCATCGCGATCATCGGCGCGAACGGGGCGGGGAAGTCGACGTTCCTCAAATCGGTCACCGGCCTTATTCGCAGCGCCGCCGACAGCGTCCTGCTCGATGGCGCCCCGATCGGTGCGCTACCCGTGGCCGAGATCGTCAAGCGCGGTATCGCCCTGGTGCCTGAGGGACGGCGGCTGTTTCCTTCGCTCACCGTGGAAGAGAACCTCCTGATCGGCAGCCATGGCCGCAAGGCAGCCGGCCCGTGGACGCTCGAGCGCGTCCATTCGCTGTTTCCGGTCCTGAAGGAACGGCGCTCCTCTTCGCCACCGACCCTGTCGGGCGGCCAGCAGCAGATGGCCGCGATCGGCCGGGCCCTGATGTCCAATCCGCGTGTGCTGCTGTGCGACGAAATCAGCCTCGGACTGGCGCCCATCATTATCGCCGACATCTACGCCGCGCTGCCGCAGATCAAGGCGGAGGGTAGCAGCGTCGTGCTGGTTGAGCAGGACATCGTCCAGGCAATGAAAGTGGCCGATCGTGTCTACTGCTTCCAGGAAGGGCGACTGTCGCTCGCAGGCCGACCGCGGGATCTGTCGCGCGAGCAGATCCACCGCGCCTATTTTGGGTCATGAAATGACCGACTGGCTCGATGCATTGATCCAGGGCGTTTTGTTGGGTGGCCTGTACGCGCTGTTCGCGGCAGGACTATCATTGATGTTCGGCGTGATGCGGCTGGTCAATCTGGCCCATGGCGATCTCATCGTCTTCGCCGCCTTCGTCATTCTCGTCGTCGCGGAAAAATCCGGCCTCGATCCCTTCGTGGCGGTGCTTGTGGCCATCCCGATCCTGTTTGTCATCGGCTTTGCGCTTCAGAAGGTGCTGTTGAACCGAACGCTCGGACGCGATCTGTTGCCGCCGCTGCTCGTCACCTTCGGGCTCTCGATCATCCTCCAGAACGGGCTGCTGCAGGTTTTCTCCGCTGACAGCCAGCGCCTGCGCTCAGGCGCGATCGAGACGGCTTCGATACCGCTTGGCGGCGGCATTGCGGTGGGCGTGGTGCCGCTGCTGACGCTGCTGTCCGCAATCGCCGTGATCGTGTTCCTCAACCTCACATTCTACCGCACCCCGATCGGACGCGCCTTCCGAGCAACCTCGGACGATCTCGAAGTCGCGCAGCTCATGGGCATCGATCACAACCGCGTCTTTGCCGGCGCCATGGGCCTTGCGTTCGTCGTCATCGCGATTGCGGCGCTCTATCTCGGGCTGCGGGCGAACTTCGATCCGACGATCGGCCCGGCGCGGCTGCTCTATGCGTTCGAAGCCGTGATCATCGGCGGTCTGGGCAGCTTCTGGGGTACGCTTGCGGGCGGCATCGTGCTTGGCCTCGCCCAGACCATCGGGGCGCGCATCGACCCGGAATGGCAGATCCTGTCGGGCCATCTCGCCTTCCTGGTGGTGCTGGTGATAAGGCCGCGCGGCCTGTTCCCACGCGCGCAGGATTGAGTGGACCCATGATGGATGATGCTGCAGCCAAGCCGCCCTCGGTGTTTCATATCGAGACTGCGCACCGCGCGCCGCGCATGGCTGCGGCCGCCGCGATCATCGTTCTGCTCGCACTGGTGCTGCTCCCGGCCTTCGCCGGCCGCAATCTGATTCAGGACCTGATCTTCCTGTTCTATATGCTGGCGCTGGCGCAGTGCTGGAACCTGCTCGCAGGCTACGCGGGCCTGATCTCCGTCGGCCAGCAGGCCTTTGTCGGGCTCGGCGGCTACCTCCTGTTCGCGCTCACGCTCCTTGGCGGGGTCAATCCGCTGCTTGCGATTCCGATCGCGGGCGTTGTCTGTGCACTGTTCGCGCTGCCGACGGCACTGATCGTATTCCGGTTGCGGGGCGCCTATTTCGCGATCGGCACCTGGGTCGTGGCCGAGGTTTATCGTTTGGTCTTCGCCCAGTTCAAGCCGCTTGGCGGCGGCACCGGGACCTCTCTCACGCCGTCCGTCACGTCGTCAGTTCCCGGCATCGAGTGGGTCAAGACGGTGCTCGACCTGCGCACGCCGGCGGCGCGCGATATCATTTCCTATTGGACGGCGCTGGCGCTGGTGGTGGCGACGCTCGCCTTCGTCTATGTCGTCCTTCGTTCGCGCCGGGGCCTTGCGCTCGGGGCGATCCGCGACCATGAGGCTGCCGCCGCAGGCCTCGGCGTCGACATCTATCGTGTCAAGCTCGCCGTCTATGTCGCGACCGCCGCCATGACCGGGATGATCGGCGCGCTCATCTACCTCCAGAAGGCGCGCATCTCGCCGGATGCCGCGTTCTCGGTGCTCGATTGGACCGCCTACGTCATCTTCATCACCGTCATCGGCGGCATCGGAACCATCGAGGGCCCGGTCGTGGGTGCGGTCATCTTCTATCTGATGCAGCGCTATCTCGCCGATTTCGGTGCGTACTATCTCATTCTTCTTGGCACGCTGGGCATTCTCGTCATGCTGTTCGCACCAAAGGGCCTCTGGGGTCTCGTCGTCGACCGATATAATCTGACCCTGTTCCCGACGCGGCGCCGACTGGCCATCCGCGAGCCTAAGAGCGGGTAGATGTCGCGACCGACGGCGGACTCCTCTCCGTCGCTTTCTAACCCGCCGTCTCACACGCCAACTCGCCGCCGCTCCGTCCGCTACTCTCCGCAATCTTGCCGTCGACGATGTTGATGCGGCGGTCGGCGCGGGCGGCGAGTGCGGGGTCGTGGGTCACCACGACCACGGTCTGGCCCTGGTCCGCGATGTCGCGGAGGATCTTGAACACCTGTTGCGTCGATACGGTATCAAGTGCGCCAGTCGGCTCGTCGGCGACGATGATCTCCGGGCGGTTGGCAAGCGCGCGGGCGATGGCGACCCGCTGGCGCTGGCCGCCGGAGAGCTGGTTGGGACGCTTGTTGGCGTGCTCGCCAAGGCCGAGCGAGCCCAGCAGCGAAAGGCCGCGCTCGCGCATCTCAGGCTCAGACATCTTGCCCGCCGCCCGCATCGGCAGCAGCACATTGTCGAGCGAGGAGAACTCCGGCAGCAGGAAGTGGAACTGGAAGACGAAGCCGCATTTGGTCAGGCGTACGTCAGCCCGTTCCGATTCCGACAGTTTCGAGGTCGGCTGGCCGCAGATGATGACTTCGCCCTCGCTGGGCGCATCGAGCAATCCCAGCAGATAGAGCAGCGACGATTTGCCCGATCCCGACGGCCCGGTAATGGCGAGGAACTCACCCTTCTTCACCGACAGGTCGATGCCGTTGACGAGGGTGTGCGCAACATCGCCCTCGATGCGTCGAACCAGGTCCACCGCCTGCAATGCGATCTCGCTCATGATGCCCCCCGAATGATTTCAACCGGCTGCACGCGCGTCGCCTTGCGCGCCGGGAAATAGGCTGCGCCTGCGCAGCAAAGAAGGGATATGCCGCCGGCGACCACATAGTGCGTCAGCGAATAATGGATCGACAGCGGAACGGTCGTCCCCGTCAGCGGATTGAAGATCGTGATTTTCGACCAGCCGTAGCAGAGCAGGTAACCGAGGACCCACCCGAACAGGATGCCGACCACGCCGATGATGATGGATTCGATGATGAAGATCCGTCGCACTGCATACTCGCGCATGCCCAGCG
>DATCXE010000315.1:0-5730 GCA_036565985.1 Bradyrhizobium sp. | reverse complement strand
CCGAAACTGCGATGGTCATATTGCGTTGCACACTTGATCCATCGCGATCAGGGTGCGCGCTTGAGCCGCACGCCATCCGACGCCGTGCGCCGGGGTGGGAAGGGTTTCCCTGTCGTGGCCTGCGTGGCGCGACGGTGGCGGGTTCGGGGCGAAGACGATAGTTTGCTCACCGGAGATTCACGCGCTTGTTCGGAAGCCGTTCCCGCCGAGTGACTTGTTCGACCATGGAGACCAAATAATGAGCAGCCCTGAACAGATCGCGCATGCGCCGCGGCGACTGGGTTTTGTCCTCGGAGCCATCGCCTTGCTGGCTCTCGGCCCCTCTGCCGCGGCGAACGCGCAGGGGCTGGTGCAGGGTGTTCAGCAGGGTGCGCGCGAGGGCAACAAGGCGGCTGGTCCGGTCGGTGGCGTGCTGGGCGGCGCGATCGGCGGCGTGGTGGGTGTGGTTGGCGGCGTCGTCGGGGCAGTGACCGGCGGCGGCGGTAGCGGCGGCAGCAAGGGCGGGCAGGCGCCGGCAGCGAAGGACGCCAGGCCAGGAGATACTTCCAAACAGGGAGAGACTTCCAAGCAGGGAGAGACTTCCAAGCAGGGCGAGGCTTCAAAGCAAGGGGACACCTCGAAGTCCGCGAAGGGAACCAAGGCCACCAAGTCCGCCAAGGCCGGCAAGCAGCAGCAGGCCGCGATCCTTACCCAGACCGCCGTGCCGCAGCTTACCGCCGAGCAGATCGTCGCCAACAGCGACGCCAATATCGAACGGATCAAGAAGGAGCTGAACCTGACCCCGGAGCAGGAAAAACACTGGGCCGGTTTCAATAGTGCGATGCACTATCTCGGCAACAACGGCGCCGATCGCCTCAACCTGCGTATCGCCCGAGCCAAGCGCGACCCGCCCGACGACATCATTGAGCAGATGCGCAACGAAGCCCAGTTTCTCAACGACCGGGCCGTCGATCAACGCAACGTCGCCGATGCTGCCGAGCCGCTATTTGCGAGCCTGGACGACAAGCAGAAGAAGGTCTTCATTCAGGAAATGGTCAATCTGAGCCACGAGCGCGGGCTCGATTAGCCGGCGGTCCCCGCGGAATAGCCGGGCACGCATGCCCTGGGGTAGGTTTGAAGGCGCGGCACCCGGCTATTGTGCCGCAGCGGCGCGGCCCCTCCAATCGCCATGCAATGATGAAGAAAACCCGGCGGACTCGCGCCATACTGATGGCTGACTTGCGGCCTTGTCGGGAACTTCGTGCTTTGGCGGCCGCTGTTGCTCTCCGACATCATACGAATTGGGGAGACGCTGCCGCGAGAGCGAATCCGACGGGGTGCTCCGAAAGGAAGCCGCGCAGGGTTCAGGTCGCGGTCTCGCAGCCACGGTTCAGGCCTTGAGATTCAAGCCTCGAAAACCTCAAGTGTTGGAAAAATTCAATTCGACGCCGACGCCGTCAAGATCGTAGAGGAAGAACTGCGTATCGCCGGTCCGCGGCACGATGCTCTCGCGAAACTTGACGCCTTTCGACTGCAGGCGCTTGCGCATGCCGTCGATGTCGGTCGCCGCGAAGGCGATGTGGTCGAGCCGTCCGGTGTCCTCGTATTTCTTCTCGGTGCCGCGCACCACGATTCCCTCGCGCGGCTGGCGCGTACCCATCAGATGCACCGTTGCCGTGCCGCCCGAATAGAGCCAGTAGCCGGGGAAGCCAAGCGGCGGCCGGTCACCGTTCTCCAGCCCCAGCACGTCGCAGTAGAAATCCTTGGTGCGTTCGAGATCGGAGGGTTCGATGGTGTAATGCTGCAGTCCGCCAAGGCCCATGATCGTTCTCCCTAAACAAAACTGAGGTCGGTATCGACGCCCATCATCCAGGCGCCGACGGTTTCAAAATGCCGGAGTTGGCCCTGCAACTGCTGCGTCACGGTGTGGATGTCGCGGAAGCGGCGCTCCAGCGGATGGTCTTCGAAGATCGCGGTAGCCCCCGCGGCGTTGTAGGCAAAGTCGACCGCCTCGCGCGCCTTGTGAATGGCATGGGTCGAAGCCATCCGGATGTTCATGCGTTGCGCGACCGTGATGGTGGCGCCGGCGACAAGATCCTTCCAGATGTCAGCCATCGACTGCAGCACGTAGCCGCGCGCGGCGCGGAGACTGACCTCGGCCTGGGCGAGGTTGCACTGGACCACCGCGTTGTCCCGAAGCGAGCCCCTGGCGCCGCGCGGCACCTTGTTGCGCATGGTTTCGACGAAATTGTCGAGCGCGGTTCGGGCAATGCCGCAGGCGACGCCGGCGAATCCCATCTGGTAGCAGGTGTGGTTGCTCATGCGGTAGAGCGGGCCGGTTTCGCGGCATTCCCGGTCGAATTCCCGGGTGATCGAATGATCGGAACGAACGAAGAAGTCGTTCAGGGCGAACTGGTCGCTGGCGGTGCCGCGCAGGCCGACGGTGTTCCAGATATCGGTCCATTCGACGTCTTCGGAGCGCACCAGCATGGTGCGTTCGAGCGGGGCGCCGCCGGCATCGTATCTGGGCGAGCCGTCGGCCGCGAAGATCGGGCAATGCGCGCCGAGCCAGGTGGCATGCCGGCCGCCCGAGGCAAACGACCAAATGCCGGTCACCCGATAGCCGCCTTCGGATTCGACGGCGCGAACCCTTGGACCAGGCCCCCAGGCCAGCACCGCCCGCGGGTCGCCGAAGACCGCCTGCGCCACGGGGAGGTCGAGATAGGCCGCCGACATGGCGCAGCCGCCGGCCTGGCTGAGGCACCAGGCCGTCGAGGCATCGGCTTTGGCGATGGTCTCGATAACGTGGAAGAAGGTGACCGGATCGGTTTCGATCCCGTTCGTCGAACGGGGCAACAACAGGCGGAACAACTGCGCGTCGTGCAGCCGGTCGAGCAGGGCCGGCGGTATCCGGCGCGCACCTTCGATATCGTCCGAAGCCGCCGCGATGTCGGCGCGGAGGGCCTCCGCCCGGGCGATCACCGCCCGATCGCCCGCAAGATCGGCAGGGTTCGCGATCTGAGCGGTCAAGACCAGTCCTGCCGTACTCTGGTGAACATGACGTTTCCCGGTCGACTAATTATTCGTTGAGCGCAGCGCTGGGCCTGCGTTCCGCCTCCACGCGAAGCTAACGTGCCGCGGCAGCGAACGACAAGCCCATGCCGGCGCGGAACACGCTTGCGCAGAATCGATCTTGCTGTCGTCTATCCGGCACGATGGGCTGCAAAAAGGGATTGCCGGCGGGTGGAAAATCTGGTGGACCATCCCGCCGGCTGGCTTTTCCGGAATACTCTGCCCGTGCGCTGCAGTGCACGCGCCCGACATATTTTTTACGAGCTTGCCGCAAATTTCATCATTTGAGCGGGACCTGACGGGATGGAAGAAAAGCGCAAGTATCCGCGAACGGAGGTCGATGAGCCTGCCTACGTTTCGTCGGGCGGTTCAGTGATGCGCTGCGTGGTGCGGAACATCTCGCAGGAAGGCGCTGCGATCGACGTCGAGAATCCGGCCTTCGTTCCGCAACGCTTCCGCCTGGTCATGGCGAAGGATTCCTCGATCGTCCACGAATGCCGCGTTGCCTGGATCAAGAAAAACCGGATCGGCCTGACTTTCGTCGAGCAGGGCTCGTGAGCCCGTTCCCGAGGTGTGCAGTTGCTCAGTCGATCCTCAGCTTCGCATCGCGCACGACCTTGCCCCACTTGTCCATCTCGCGCTTGATGCGCTCGCCGAACTGATCCGGCGTATTGGCGACCGGCTTGAAGCCAAGCACCGTGAGGCGCTCCTTTACGTCGGGCTGGGCAACGATCCCGGCGATCTCGCGATAAAGCTGATCGACGATCTCTTTCGGCGTCCCGGCGGGCGCGACGATGCCGGTGAGCGTGTCAGCCTCCTGATCCTTCACGCCCTGTTCGGCGAAGGTGGGCACGTCGGGCATCCCGGCGGCGCGCTCGGTCGAGGCAACGCCCAGCGCGCGCAGTTGTCCGCTCTGCACCGCCGACAGCGCGGGCGGCAGCGCGGTGAAGGCGATCGGCGTATGCCCGCCGACCGTCGCCTGGATCGCCGGTCCGGCACCCGTAAACGGCACGTGCACCAAGTCGAGCCTGAAGGTCAGGCGGAAAAGCTCGCCGCCCAGATGCGGCGTCGAACCGATGCCGGGACCGGCAAAGCCGTACTTGCCGGGGTTATCCCGAATTAGCTGCACCAACTCCGCCAATGTCCTGGCAGGAACTTGCGGATTGACCACGACGACGTTCGGCGAGACTGCGACCAGCGTCACGGGCGCAAAATCCTTCACCGGGTCGTACGGCACCTTGGCGTAGAGACTGGGGTTTACGACGAAGCCGGTGCTGACCACCATGATGGTGTAGCCGTCGGGGGGCGCGCGCGCGACCTGGCCGGCGGCGGTGTTGCCCCCTGCACCGCCGACATTCTCGACGTAGAATTGATGGCCGAGGTTATCTGACAGTTTTTGCGCCACGATGCGTGCAATGGCGTCGGTCGGCCCGCCTGCGGGAAATCCAACGACCACGCGCACCGGCTTGCCGGGATAGCTTTGCCCGTACGACGCCGCGGCGCCGGACAGCAGCCACGTCGCTGCAAGCAGTACGCGCAATACGGCGACCATTGCCTTCTCCCCGACGTGCTTTTTGTTTTGCGACATCATCGGCGAGGCTGCAGCGGCGGGCAAGAGCCAAAGCGCGCCGGGCTGCAGTCGTTACTTCTTCAGCAGTGGCCGGATCCGTTCTTCCAGTTCCTCGAACGACATCGCTCCCTGGAAGCGCACGCCGTTGATGAAGAAGGTCGGTGTCGAGGTGACCTTCAACTCGCGCGCTGCGTATTGCTGATCGGCGTTGAGCTTGTCGAACTGCGTCTGATCCTTCTCGCAGGTCTCGACTTCCTCCACGCTCATGCCGTGCATCTTGCCGACGTAGAACAGCGTGTCCTTGGTCTGGGCCATCAGGCGGTCCTGCAGCTTGAAGAGGATTTCGACCGCGGCGAGATATTTTTCGGAATCGCCCTTGCCGATGCAGCGCGCCAGTATCGAGGCCGCGGCCGCCTTGATGTCGAGCGGAAATTCGCGGAACACGAAGCGCACCTTGCCGGCATCGATATATTTCGATCGCAGCATCGGAAAGACGTTCTGTCCGAACGCTGCACAATGAGGACAGGTCAGCGACGAATATTCGGTGATGGTCACCGGCGCTTTCTCGGACCCGATCGAGATATCGGGAAAGGACACCGGCCTTGCGACTGCAGCGGCAGTTACGGTTTGCGCTATCGCAATGCCTGCGAACGGCGGTGATGCGAAGGTGAGGAGGGCCGCGAAGGCGATATGGCGATGAACGTTCAACGTATGCTCCGACGTAAGCTGGCGGCAGCTGGCGCGGTGCCGACATCGCGAGGTGCCCGTAGTTTTACGGGTTTGGCGGACGAATAGCGATCTGACGAACGTGGTTGCTCAGGTCAAAGCCGCGATCCGGAGTTGACCGGACATTTATTGCAATACAATCATGGAGATGAGGAGAGGGGAAGTGCGGGGGAGAGGGTGCAAACAGATCCATTCATAGACGACATCTATGAAGCGGCAGTGGTTCCGGAGAAATGGCAGGCGATACTGGATCGTTTAGCGGAAATGGCGGATGCCGAAGGTACGTTGCTTTTTGCCGCATGCCCGGGTGAGCCCCGATGGCTTGCGTCGGAGGCGATCCAGGACACGATGAAGGCGTGGATTGGCAGCAAGTGGTATCTCGA
>DATCXE010000496.1:0-2580 GCA_036565985.1 Bradyrhizobium sp. | reverse complement strand
AAACCGAGCAGCATCACGATCAGCACGCGCGGCTGAAGGTAAACGGCGAGGCTCTCGCGCCAGGAGGGGTCGGAGGCTTTCTCGGCCGAAATGGAGTCGGTTTCCGGTGCGTTCATGGGGAGGTGTTAGCAGGTTTTGCAGCAAAAAGACTGTCATCGCCCGGTCCCAGTGCGCAATTGCGCACAAGGCCGGGCGATGACAACCTAATATGTGGCTGCAGCGCCGCGCCCCTCTACTCCCCCGCCTGCAGCTTGCGCGGGGCGGGGAACAGCTCGGGCGTCTCGCTCTTGACGAAGCGCGGCACTTCCACCGGCGCGTCGGTCTTGCTGAAATCCAGTTCCTCGATCCGCCCGGCGCGCTTCTCGATCTTGTCGGCGGAGATCAGGATCTGGCGGACGTCCTCGTTGACGTCGCCAAAGTGCTTCTGCAGCTTCAGCACGCGGTCGCGCAGGCGGCCGAGGTCGTCGCCGAGGTTGAGCACCTCGGTGCGGATCTGGTCGGCGGCGTCGCGCATGCGCGCGTCTTTGAGGATCTGCTGCATCACCTGGATCGCGAGCATCAAGAGCGACGGCGACACCAGCACAACGCGGGCGCGGTAGGCCTTCTGGATCACGTCGTCGAAACCGTCGTGAATTTCGGCATAGACCGATTCCGACGGCACGAACATCAGCGCGGTATCCTGGGTTTCGCCGGTGATGAGGTACTTCTCGGCGATGTCGCTGACATGCTTCATCACGTCGTTGCGCAGGCGCTGCGTGGCGAATTTGCGCTCCTCGTCGCTGCGCGCGTCGTGCAGCGCGGTCATCGCTTCCAGCGGGAATTTGGCGTCGATGCAGAGCGGACGCTGGTCGGGCAGGAACACCACGCAGTCCGGGCGCTTGCCTGTCGAGAGCGTGTACTGGAACTCGTAGGAGCCCTGCGGCATGCCGTCCTGCACTATCGCTTCCATCCGCGCCTGGCCGAAGGCGCCGCGCGACTGCTTGTTGGCGAGCACGTCGCGCAGCGTGGTCACCTGGGACGTCAGGTCGGTGAGGTTCTTGTGCGCGCTATCGATGATGCCGAGCCGCTCATGCAGCACGCGCAGGCTGTCCATGGTGTGGCGCGTGGTCGCCTCCATCGACTGGCCGACGCGGTGGGTCACCGAATCCAGCCGCTCGTTGACCGCGCGCGCCATTTCGGCCTGGCGGCCGGCCAGCGACTGCGCCATGGCGTCGACCCTTCCGGTGGATTCGCTTTGCGCCCGCAGCATCTCGCTCAGGCGCTCTTCCAGTTCGTCGGCGCGGATCACCTGCGCCATCGCCAGTTCCGCGCCCCGGCGGCCGGAACGGGCGATGACGATCGCGATCGCGAGCAGCAGCACCAGCGCGAGTGCGCCGAACCCGATCAGCAGTTCGCGGACGTGGATCGGCAGGTCGCCGACGATGAAAAGAATTTCGTTCATGCGGCTATGTAGCCCGATTCGCAGGCTTTCGCGAACGAAGAGGGAACGTATATGGTAAATGTTGGTCTAATTTTCATGGTTAACGCCGCCTTAAAAATCATGGTTAAGGCCGCCTTAATCGGTTCCTCCGCGGATTGACCGCGGCAAACCGGCAGCTTAAATCGCGCGCTATGGCCCTCAGAGAAATCATCATCCTGCCGGACAAGCAGTTGCGGCTCGTCTCCAGGCCCGTCGAAAAGGTGACGACGGAGATCCGCAAGCTCGCCGACGACATGTTCGAGACCATGTACGACGCGCCCGGCATCGGGCTGGCGGCGATCCAGGTCGCGCAGCCGTTGCGGCTGATCACCATGGATCTCGCCAAGAAGAGCGAGGACGGCGAAACCAGGCCGCAGCCGCGCGTGTTCATCAATCCGGAAATCATATCTTCGTCGGAAGAATTGTCGGTCTACGAAGAGGGCTGCCTCTCGATCCCCGAATATTACGAGGAGGTCGAGCGCCCGGCGCAGGTCCGCATCCGCTTCACCGATCTCGACGGCAAGGTGCACGAGGAAGACGCCGACGGCCTGTTCGCGACCTGCATCCAGCACGAGATCGATCACCTCAATGGCGTGCTGTTCGTGGATTATCTGTCGAAGCTGAAGCGCGACCGCGTGATGAAGAAGTTCACCAAGGCTGCCAAGCGCGCGACTGGATAGACCCCACTCTATCGACCGTCATGCCCGGGCTTGACCCGGGCATCCACGCCTTCCTTTCGCACGGTGACAAAGACGTGGATGGGCGGGACAAGCCCGGCCATGACGGAGTAAAATGAACCTCCACGGGATACTTCGAGCCTCATGTCCCTTCGCCTGATCTTCATGGGCACGCCCGACTTTGCGGTGCCGACGCTGCTCGAACTGGTGGCCCATGGCCATGAGGTCGTGGCGGTCTACACCCGCGCGCCAAAACCGGCCGGGCGCGGCATGAAGCTGCAGCCGACCCCGGTCGAGCAGGAGGCGCGGCGGCTCGGCATTCCCGTGCTGACGCCGGCGACGCTGAAGACCCCGCAAGCGCTCGACGAATTCCGCGCGCACGATGCGGATGCGGCCGTCGTCGTCGCCTACGGCATGATTCTGCCGCAGGCCATCCTCGATGCG